>JANPGA010000045.1:0-27508 GCA_031423735.1 Bacteroidota bacterium
ATAGAAGTAACTCTGGTAATCGCATAATCAATTTCATCCACAGTAGTATTTTTCCCTAAACTTATCCTAATACTACTAAAGGCATCCTCCTCCTTTAACCCCATCGCCAATAAAACATGCGACGCTTCCATCAATGCCGAACTACATGCCGATCCGCTACTAATTGCAATATCAGTTAATGCTTTCATCAACACATCCGACTTAACACCTTCAATACAAAGATTGGTTGTATTGGGTAACCTGTTTTTAATACTTCCATTAATTCTAATACTTCCAATTTCCTCAATTCCTTGTTCTAATCGGGTTCGAAGTTTAGAGGTATGCATTGCATAATCCCAAAGTTCTGCTTGTGCTAACTCTGCTGCAGCTCCTAATCCAACAATTCCAGGTACATTTAAAGTTCCTGAACGTAGTCCTTTTTCATGTCCTCCTCCAGTAATTTGTGCTGTTAAAATAACACGAGGATTTTTTCTGCTTACGTATAATGCCCCAATTCCTTTCGGTCCGTAAAATTTGTGAGCAGAAATACAGCCCATAGCGATTCCCATCTCACGAACACGAATATGCATTTTCCCTGCGGCTTGTGTGAGGTCACTAAAAAAAAGAACATTCTTTTCAGAACAAACCTTGCCAATCGATTCCACATCTTGAATAACTCCTGTTTCATTATTTGCCATCATTACAGCCACTAATAAAGTGTCTTTGCGAATAGCTTTTTTTAATTCCTCTAAATCAATTCTTCCATCTCGGTTAACCGAAAGCCAAGTTATTTCAGCTCCATTATTTTCTAATGCTGAAACAGTATCTAATACCGCCTTATGCTCTGTAGTGCAAATAACTAGGTGCTTGCCAGTTTCACTATACGAATCAAAAACTCCACGAATAGCTAGGTTGATTGCTTCGGTTGCTCCTGAAGTAAAAATTATTTCTCCAGGCTCTGAACCTATTAAAGCAGCTACTTTTTCTCTCGCCATTTCAATAGCCGCTTCAGCTTCCCAACCAAATTGATGACTTTTACTGGAGGCATTGCCAAATTTTTCCAAAAACCAAGGAGTCATTTGTTCGAAAACCGTTGGATCGACAGGAGTTGTACTATTATAATCCAAATAAATATTCGCCATTTGGCAAAGTTAAGACGAATAGCACAATTTAATCGTATTGGGTTTTAAGTATCATTTTGTAGTTAAATTAATCTGAGGAGCAATTCTGTTTAACTCCTTTCGCTTATTTTTGCCGCATGAGTACAGCAACTACGAAGAAATTAAGCTCAGAAGAGCTATTTAAGAATGTCATTTCACATGCAAAAGAGTATGGCTATGTTTTTCAATCAAGCGAAATTTATGATGGTTTAAGTGCCGTTTACGATTATGGTCAGCAAGGGGTTGAACTTAAAAAGAATCTTCGCGATTATTGGTGGAGAGCAATGGTTCAGCTAAATGAAAATATTGTTGGAATTGATTCTGCAATTTTTATGCATCCTACAATTTGGAAGGCATCTGGTCACGTGGATGCTTTTAATGATCCATTGATTGATAATAAGGATTCAAAAAAACGTTATCGTGCAGATGTTTTAATTGAAGAGTATGTTGCAAAAATAGAAGTAAAGATTGAGAAGGAAGTTTCTAAATCACGAGAGCGCTTTGGCGATACTTTTGATGAGGCAATGTTTAGAACAACAAATCCTCGTGTTCTTGAAAATCAAAAAAAGATTGATGAAATCAATGATCGTTTTAAAGCTGCATTGAATGCAAATAATTTGGAGGAAGTAAAGCAAATTATTATTGATCTTGAAATTGTTTGTCCGATAAGTGGTACAAGAAACTGGACGGATGTTCGTCAGTTTAATTTGATGTTTAGCACACAGGTAGGATCAGTAAGTGAAGAAGCAAATACAATTTACCTACGACCAGAAACGGCACAGGGAATCTTTGTAAACTTTTTAAATGTGCAGAAAACAGGAAGGATGAAAATTCCTTTTGGGATAGCGCAAACGGGTAAAGCGTTTCGTAATGAGATTGTAGCTCGTCAGTTTATTTTCCGTATGCGTGAGTTCGAACAAATGGAGATGCAATATTTTGTGAAGCCAGGAACAGAAATGGAATGGTATCATTTATGGAAAGAGAAGAGATTGAATTGGCATTATAGTCTTGGCTTTGGAAAGGAGAAATATCGCTTTCATGATCATTTAAAATTGGCACATTATGCTAATGCTGCAGCGGATATAGAATTTGAATTTCCTTTTGGATTTAAAGAGTTAGAAGGGATTCATTCACGTACAGATTTTGATTTAAGTAGTCATGAAAAGTTTTCTGGAAAAAAGCTTCAATATTTTGATCCAGAAGAAAATAAAAATTATGTTCCTTATGTTGTAGAAACTTCGGTAGGATTAGATCGTTTATTTCTTTCAGTTCTTTCTCAGGCGTATGCGGAAGAAATTTTGGAAGATGGAAGTACTCGTGTAGTAATGCGAATACCTCCCTTTTTGGCGCCGTATAAGGTGGCAATACTTCCATTGATGAAGAAAGATGGTCTTCCTGAGAAGGGCCGTGAGATCATGGATATTTTGAAACTTGATCATTTGTGTATTTATGAAGAGAAAGATGCAATAGGTAAACGTTATAGAAGAATGGACGCTATCGGTGTTCCATATTGTATAACCATTGATCATCAATCACTAGAAGATAATAAAGTGACTTTACGAAACCGTGATACGATGGAGCAAGAGCGCGTGAGTATTGATCAATTAGAAAAAATTATTGATGAAAAGGTTAGCTTAAAAAAGCAATTACAAAAATTAGTTTAATTCTTTCTTGTAATTCTACAATCGGTTTAGCTGTTTAAAAATACGATTTGGCAGAAAGTTACTACTTATCAGAACTACATCTTTTCAATAATAGTATTTTGAAGATATTTTTGTTGAATAATTAGATAGTACTATTATTATCTATTTCCAAAAAGATTTAGTAATTCTAATTTTTAACTTATTTAAGAGTATTCTATTAAAATAATCCCAATCAAATTTCGTTGTTTAGAAGTTTGTTTTAATAATTTATTGAAATCATGAAGAAAAGAAGTTTAGGTTTTAAAAAGGCAATTAATTTTATGTTATCAGGTAAACAATTTTTAAAATTTGCAATTGGACTTTTGTTAATTTTTTCATTTTCCAAAAGTGAAGCACAACAAAAATTTACTATTAATGGTAATGTTAAAGATGCTAGAACTGGAGAGGAAATGTTTGGAGCAACAGTTTCTGTTAAGGAAATCCCAACTATTGGTACTGGTACAAATGCCTATGGATTTTATTCCATCACTTTACCCGAAGGAAACTATAATATTATAGCCCAATATGTAGGATATGAACCGAAAATCATTAATGTTAATTTAACATCAAATTTAAAACAAGATTTTCTTATTGGAGAAATTGTTCGAGAGTTGAATGAGGTGGTGATTTCAGCAGAAAAGAAAAATGAAAATGTTTCTCGTCCTCAAATGGGAATTGAAAAATTGGATATTCTAGAAATAAAAAATATTCCAGTTCTTTTCGGAGAAAAAGATGTTATTAAAACATTGCAACTTTTACCTGGAGTTAAATCAGCCGGCGAAGGAAATACAGGATTCTTTGTAAGAGGTGGAGGTGCGGATGAAAATTTAATTTTATTAGATGAAGCTCCAGTATATAGTGCTTCTCATTTACTTGGTTTCTTTTCTGTATTTAATTCGGATGCAATTAAAGATGCTACACTATTTAAAGGTGGAATGCCCGCTGAGTATGGTGGAAGATTAGCATCTGTTTTAGATATTAAAATGAATGATGGTAACTCAAATAAATTTGGTGGAAGTGGAGGAATTGGCCTCATCTCTTCTCGATTAAATTTAGAAGGACCTATTGTAAAGGAGCGTGGTTCATTTATGTTTTCAGGAAGAAGGACCTATGCAGATGTGTTTTTAAAATTGTCGAAGGATTCATCTTTAAACAATACTAAATTATATTTTTATGATTTTAACTTGAAAACAAATTATCGAATTGATAGTAAAAACAGAATTTTTCTTTCTGGCTATTTCGGTAATGACGTATTAGGTTTTGGAGATACTTTTGGTATTAGTTGGGGAAATGCAACTGGTACGTTAAGATGGAATCACTTGTTCAATGCTAAATTATTTTCAAATACTTCTTTAATTTACAGTAATTACAATTATCAAATTGATATCGGATTAGGTGAAAGTGTGTTAAAAATAAAGTCGAAAATTAGAGATTTTAATCTTAAACAAGACTTTACCTATTTCACTTCAAATAGTCATTTAGTGAAGTTTGGATTTAACTCTATTTTACATACCATTTCTCCAGGATCAATTACTTCAGATAACTCTAATGATTTAAATAATACTACTTATAGCGACCGTAAATCATGGGAAAATGCAGTTTATCTTTCGGATGAATGGAAAATCAATAGTAAATTTAATGTGGATTTTGGATTAAGAGCAACTGCTTATTCAATACTTAAGTTTGGTGAGTATTACAATTATAATGAAAAAGGAAATGTTACTGATACTTTAAAGAATCTTGGTGGGGGAATAATTAAAACGTATTTGAATCTTGAGCCGCGCCTTTCAACAAGTTATATATTGAATGAAACTACTTCTTTAAAGGCAAGCTATGCACGAACAACACAAAATATTCATCAATTATCTAATACTACTTCTGGTAGTCCTACTGATGTTTGGATAGGGAGTAGTAACTATGTTAAACCAGCTATTGCAGATCAAGTTTCTTTGGGATATTTTAGAAATCTCAAAGAAAATAAATATGAATTTTCAACCGAAGTTTATTACAAATTACTAGCAAATCAAATCGAATATAAAGATGGCGCCGAACTTAATGCGAATGAAAATGTAGAAACCGAATTAGTTTTTGGAAAAGGTAGAGCATACGGAATAGAATTTTTAGTAAAAAAGAAAACAGGAAAACTAACTGGTTGGGTTGCTTACACACTTTCGAAAACAGAAAGATCATTTGATAGGATTAATAGAGGAAATTATTTTTCTGCAAAGCAAGATCGTACTCATGAAATATCAATTGTAGCAACCTATGAACTTTCACGAAAATGGACTTTATCGGCAAATTGGATTTATAACACTGGCAATGCAGTAACGTTTCCTACTGGAAAATATACCGTTGATGGCAATGTAATTAGTCTTTATTCCGAACGTAATCAAGATCGAATGCCTGCAAGTCATAGGCTAGATTTAGGAGCCACCTATTTGCATAAGAAAACAGATAAATGGGAAAGTAGTTGGTCGTTCTCCTTATATAATGCTTATTCCCAACAAAACCCTTATACTATAACTTTCCGAAAAAGTAAAGATAATCCTGAAAAAACGGAAGCAGTGCAAACAAGCTTATTTAAAATTATTCCTTCTGTATCCTACAATTTTAAATTTTAAATTACATTATTATTAATCTTGAATAAACTATTTCAATATGTTTAAATTAAATTTCATTTTATTAATTATTGCTTCAGCTTTAGTTTTTTCATCTTGCGAAAAGGTGATTGATCTAGATTTAAAATCTTCTGATTCACGAATTGTTATTGAAGGTAATATTGCGGATTCTCTTGGTCAAATTGTTGTTAAAATTTCTAAAAGCGTTAATTATAATACTAACAACGAATTTCCAACAGTTTCTAATTCAGTAGTAAAAGTTACTGATGATCAAGGACAGGTTTATAATTTATCAGAAACTTCGTCAGGGAAATATGTTTCAAGTGATTTGCTATTGACAAATAATCATACGTATAATCTAAGTGTTTTTGCTGAAGGCAAAACCTATGTTGCATCTAGCTATATGCCCGTTCCAGTTGGAATTGATTCTTTAGGAATTGAAGTAATAAATGGCTTCGGTATTAAAGACCGTAAATTTGTAAATGTGTTTTTTACAGATCCATTGGCCACTACAAATTATTATCAAGTAATAGAATATGTTAATGGTAAAAAAACGAATGATATATTCTATGATAATGATGAATTTAGAGAAGGAAAAAAAATCACGTTTACAACCTTTAATAATGATGATGATCTAATTTTAGAAAAAGGAGATGTTGTACAAATATCACTTTTATCAATAGATAAAGCTTCTTATGAATACTTTAGAACCCTTGCTGGTATTTATGTAAATAGTGGTGGTGGTCAAACAACTCCAGCTAATCCTACAAGTAATATTTCTAATAATTCGCTTGGGTATTTTAGTGCACATTCAGTAGTGACAAAGGTTATTATTATTCCTTAAAATCATCTGTTAGGAAAATAATTTGCACAACGATCTTTAATAAAAATTGCAAGTTCATATTGTGTAAGTGTTTTTAATGCTTCATCAGTTAAATTTAAAGAGGCGATAAAATCATCAATTCGTTCTTCTGAAAGTTCAATCATTTTATTTTTTATATAAATGTGAATTATTTCTTTAATTAATGACTTGCGAAGATCATCGTTCATTAATTCGGCAACTTTTCTTTTGCTCCTTTCACGTTTACTAAAGGCCTGATACAATGCCGTAACTGGACTTTGCCATGCTTCTACTCCTGTAAGCTTATAATCTGATTCTTTATAGCCTAATCCTTGTAAATCATTTTCGATTGCCTTCCATTCACGTTGTTGAAAAATTGTTATTTCTTTTAATTGAACAGACAATCTTTTCATTGGTACAATAAAAACTTTTCCATCATTTGGAATTGAATCTTTAAAACAAATTCTTTTTAATGCATATCCTGTAGCTGAAATTATTAAGGTATCATTAGGTTCTATTTGCACTTGAAAAGAATTATTGTTACCTGCAAACATTCCTTGTTGAGTACGTAAATTAATGATCATTATATTTTCAAGATATAAATCGGGATACTGAATATCTTGAACTCTTCCTTGGATTGTTTTTAAATTTTGCGCATCTGATTTGTAACAGAAAAACAGGAAAACGACTAGTATTGATTTAATAAATTTATTCATAGGAACAGATAAATCTTTTTATGAAATATTATTTTTACGATCGTGAAAGATAGTTGCTTAATCTATATTTTGAAGATGCATGATTGTTATTAACGTCGATTTAACAATATTAGTTGTTTTTCTTTTTTAAAGAAGTATGTAATTTTTTATTCAATTTATTAACTATGAGTTAAAGTTAAATCCCAATATTATATTCAGTTGTGCTTAAAACTTATTCAAATGAACCTTTGGATAAGTATTGATTTAGTCTTCATGAAGGTCATTACACAATAAAAGGCACATTAAATAATTAAAATCTATGATATTTTCCCTTGCGCTGGGCTTCTTTTTGCCTTACATTTGTAAAACGGATCTCCGATTAATTGTAAATAGTGAGCCATTTTTAATGCGCTAAGTTTAAAATCATTAATAAATAACCACGTAATGTTCCCCAGGCTGGGTTCAATCTAAAACCCAGACGATCTAACTATTTTAAAAATTATGGAAAGCACACCAGAAACATCCGGACAACCGGAAATCCCGGTAAATCAATCTACAGAAAACAGTGTAGAATCATCGCATCAAGCTGACGCAATTGTAAATGAAGTAAAACCGATTATTGAAGAGGAAGTATTATCTCAAATCCCTGAAATTCAAAGTAATGGTGATAATATTTCGGAAGAGACATCTTCTAATGATGAATCGGTTATCAATATAAAAGCTGAAGCACCTTCTTCTGAAGTTCATCACGATGAAGAAAAACATCTAATTGAGATAGCTGCTAGTCCAGAAGAGATTGAAGCAGAGCCAATAGAAGATTTTGGTACCATGTCTAAAGAGCAATTGCTTGAAAGAATGGTTACTTTAAGTGTTGAATCAGATGTAAATCATGTTAAAAATAGAGTTGCAGCAGCTAAAGATGCTTTTCAACTGATTGTTAATCAAGAACGTGATGCTGCACTAGCTAAATTCATGGATGAAGGCGGTATTCGCGAAGAGTTTGATTATAAGGATGCCTTGGAAGAACCATTTTTTGATGCTTTCAAAAATTTCCATAAACGCAGATCTGATTTTGTTTTAGGTCAAGAAAAAATTCGTCAGCAAAATCTCAAAGCTAAAAATGACATTCTTCAACATATGAAGAATATTTTACAGCAAGAGGAAGATATGTCAAAAGCCTTTAATGAGTTTCATGATTTGCAGGCAAAGTGGAGGGCAATTGGTCCTGTTCCGCCTCAAAATATGAATGATTTATGGATGACGTATAAATTATATTGTGATCGTTTTTATGAGTTTATAAAAATTAATCGTGAGTTGCAGGATCTAGAGATGAAAAAAAATCTTGAGATGAAAATGCATCTTTGCGAACGTGCTGAAGAATTGCTTTTAGAATCTTCATTAAATAAAGCATTAAATGAGATCCAATCACTTCAACATAAATGGAGAGAAATAGGTGCAGTTCCAAGAGAAAATCGCACTGAAATTTGGATTCGTTTTAAAGCCGCAGTAGATAAAATTTACGAAAACAAACGTGGTTACATGGACTCCATGAAGACTCAGTTTGATGCTAATTTAACTGCGAAAAATGCTTTAATTGAAAAAACAGAAATTCTACTAAAAGAGCCTTTTGAAAAACATAATCAATGGCAAGATGGTTTGAAAAATTTACTTGAGCTTCAAGCAGAATGGAGAAAAATTGGACCAACAGGAAAGGATCAAAATGATATTATCTGGCAAAAGTTTAAAACAACTTGTGATCAGTTTTTCAAAAATAAGGACGCCTTTTATAAGAACAAAAAGCAAGAATATGCTAATAACCTGCAATCAAAAACAGAGTTATGTATTCAGGCTGAGGCTCTTAAAGAAAGTAGCGATTGGAAATCTACTGGAAGTGAATTAATTCGTTTGCAACAAGAGTGGAAAAAGATAGGCCCTTCAGGAGATAAAAATGAAAAAATTTGGCAACGATTTAAAGTAGCTTGTGATGAATTTTTTAATCGTAAAACAGCTCATTTTGCTGATCAGGATCAAGCTCAGGCAGGAAACCTAATTAAGAAAAATGAATTAATAGAAAGGGTGCTCGCTTATGTAATTCCAGAAGATGCTAACGAAGCAATGGATCAAATGAAAGCATTCCAACGTGATTATACTGAAATGGGTTTAGTTCCATTGGTAAATAAGGAAGATATTCAATCAAGATTTCGTAAAGCAATTCAAACGCATTTTGATTCTTTAAAGTTAAATCCTCAATACCGTCAAGCTTTCCGGGCTAGTACTGATCATACTGAACGTCCAGAAAGAAGTCCAAGAACTGATATTAGAAGTTCTGAAAGATCATCGGTGGGGGCACCTCACGATGATGAACATCGTACTATTCAAAATAAAGTGAATAAGCTTTCAACTGAGGTTCAAACACTTGAGAATAATCTTGGATTCTTCGCTAAATCAAAAAATGCAAATGCTTTGAAAGAAGAGTACGAATTGAAAATTCAAGAAGCTAAGGATGAAATGAATAAGTTAAAAGCCAGACTTAAAGAATTACGAAACGTATAACCTGCCAAGTAAAATTGGTGTAAAATAATAGCTCTTTGGAATTTCCAAGGAGCTTTTTTTATGTAATAACAGTTGTATTTCGTATTTTTATACCATCACAAAACAACCCCTCAATTTATTCTCAACCTATACTTCGATGAAAAAATTATTGGCAATTGCCATATTTAGTTTTATTGCCTTCACACAAACGGCAAAAGCACAAGAGAAATGCTTATCTGAAATTATGTTTCAGATGGATGCGAAAGCTAATCCACAGTTATTACAAAATAGAGAAGATCTTGATAAATGGATTCGTAAATATTCGGATTTAAAAAAAGCAGGAGCATACAAAAAAGTATCTTCTGGTCCAGCAACTTTTATTATTCCCACCGTTGTTCACGTAATTCATTATGGTGGACCTGAAAATATTAGCAAAGCCCAAATTGATGATCAAATGAGAATTTTGAATCAGGATTATCGTCGATTAAATCCAGATACAACATCTACTCCAATTCCATTTCAATCCTTAGGTGCTGATGTTGGTGTTGAATTTCGTTTAGCTCAAATTGATCCAAATGGAAATTGCACAAATGGTGTAACACGTCGCTACTCAGCCTTAACATTTAACAGCAGAAACAATATTAAAGCATTTGATTATTGGCCTAATGATAAATATTTCAATGTTTGGGTGGTTGGAAGTATTGCTAATACAAATGGAACACCTGGCGATGTAATCGGATTTGCTCAATTTCCAGGTAGTGGATCTGATACTACTGATGGAGTTGTAATTCGTAGTAGTTATTTTGGAAGCATTGGAACTGCAGCTAATAATGGAGAAAACGGAAGGACATTAACTCATGAAGCTGGTCATTGGCTAAGTTTACGTCATATTTGGGGTGACGCAACTGGTTGTGGCACTGATGATGGAATTGCAGATACCCCACTTCAAGATGATAAAACATTTAGTATTTGTCCTCCTTTCCCTCTTTTAGATGCATGTCAAGCACTTTCTCCAGGTGTATTATTTTCAGATTATATGGATTATACCAATGGCAATTGTATGAACATATTTACAATAGATCAAGCCGATGCAATGGCAGCAACTTTAAATGCTACTGCATCTCACAGAAATAGTCTTTGGACACCCTCAAATCTTATCGCTACAGGTACTGATGGAACACCTCCAGTATTATGTTCACCTTTAGCTGACTTTACACCACGACCAAAATATTTATGTGCAGGTGGAAACACTCAATTTTTTGATGCTTCATGGGGTGGGTTAACAGGATCGCGTGTATGGACTTTCCAAGGTGGAACACCAGCAACAGATACTTCTGCAAATCCAACCGTCACTTATGCAAACCCAGGAGTTTATGATGTTTCATTAACTGTTACAAATACAGCAGGAAATAATACTAAAACAATTACAGGATTAGTAAATGTGTTGCCAACTAGTGCACCGTCACTCATTCCACTTGCTGAAGGATTTGAAAGTGGAACTTTCCCTTTTAACGATTGGTATCTTTTAAATTCAAATGGACTCGCTACTTGGACCATTACTTCTGCAGCAGCAAAAACAGGAACTAAATCTTTGTTCATTAAAAATTATGGAAGTGCAAATGATAAAGGGCCAGATGAATTTATTTTACCTGCTATGAATTTATCGAATGTTACTGGAACAACCATGACTTTTGATTTAGCATTTGCTTATCTAAGTACCACCACAAGTAATGCAGATAAATTAACAGTATATTATTCTGTTGATTGTGGAAAATCATGGACTTCACGTAAAACAATTCAAGGAACAACATTCCCAACTACTTCCGGTGCTGTGACGTTTAATTTTACTCCAGTATCCACACAATGGAGAACTGAAACTGTAAACTTGTCTGCACTTTCAATTTCTTCTCAACCAAATGTTCGTTTCCGTTTCGAGTTTACCCATGATTCAGGAAATAATATTTACATTGATAACATTAATATAAATGGAAATGTAACTGGAATTGATGAAGTAAATGCCGATAACTCAAATGTTACTATTTATCCAAACCCATCATCATCATCTACGTATGTTGATTTCACTACTGTTACTTCAGGAAACGTGAAAATTGAAGTGATGGATGCAAGTGGTCGATTAATCGAAACCTTTAAAAGCGATATGCCAGCAGGTGATCACCAATATCAAATGAATAACGATTTAGAAAAAGGCGTTTATTTAGTTCGACTTACTTTCGGACAAAATGCAGTTACGAAAAAGGTAGTAATCGAATAAATTAAACATTAACAAATTGCCCTGAAGTGTATGCAAAGCATCCTACTTCAGGGCAATTTAATATAATAAATTTTATATGAAACAATCATTAATAATTTTCCTAAGTTTCTTAGTGTTATCTGTATCTGCACAAAATACTGATCTGCCAAAATTTTGTACAACAGATAGTATGTGGGAAGAAGCAATTAAGTTAGATCCATCAGCAGTTTTGAATCGAAAAAAATTGCAAAATTTTACAGAGCTCTTTAAAAAAAATCAAAAACGAAATATATTAAACGATACAGTTTTATTTACTATACCAGTAGTTTTTCATGTAATTCATACTTATGGAAATGAAAATATTAGTAAAGCCCAAATTTTTGATGCCGTTGATATTTTGAATTTAAGTTTTCAACGATTGAATAATGATACTAGTGATGTTATACCATTGTTTCAACCCATTTTTGCAAATAGTCAGATCCGTTTCCGACTTGCCAATATTGATCCTCAAGGAAATTGTACGGACGGTATTACGAGAACTTTTTCACCACTTACAAATATTGCAGGTGATAATGTTAAAACACTGATCGATTGGCCTTCGAATAGTTATTTAAATATTTGGGTGGTAGAGAGTATTGCAAGTGGTGCTGCTGGTTATGCATATTATCCTGGTATAAGCGCAGCTTCAGATGGTGTGGTTATTTTGAATGATTATGTTGGCAGTATTGGTACTGCAAATGGTTCAAATTATTCTTCACGATCACTTACACATGAAGTTGGTCATTGGTTAAACTTACCACATACTTGGGGGTCAACCAACACACCAGGGCTTTCCTCCAACTGTAATATTGATGATGGAATTTCCGACACCCCAAATACAATAGGTGTTAATAATTTTAGTTGTAATACAGCACAAAACACTTGTGGTCAAATTGATAATGTTCAAAATTATATGGATTATGCTAGTTGTCATAAAATGTTTACTGAAGAACAAAAGTTCACAATGCATGCGGCATTAACAAGTTCTGTTGGAAGCCGTGATTTATTATGGGATCCAGCAACATTACTAGCTACTGGTACCGAAGATGGACATGTTTCAACTTTATGTGCACCAATAGCAGATATTTCATCAAACTTAAAATCAATTTGTGAGGGCGGAACAATTACGTTTAATGACTTTTCATGGAAGGGCGATGTTGCTAGTCGTGTTTGGACATTTAATGGTGGAAATCCATCATCAAGTACCTTGGCAAACCCAACAGTCACCTATTTAAATGCGGGAACTTATGATGTTTCTTTAACAGTAACGAATGCTAGTGGTACTTCTACAATTACACGTTTAGCGAATGTGAATGTAACTCCGGCAAATGCGATAAATGTTGTTCCTGCAAATGAAAGTTTTGAAACGATCTCATTGCCAGGAAGTGATTGGCTCATTGAAAACCAAGGAAATAATAATACTTGGGAAGTTACTACCGCAGCTTCAACTTCTGGTACAAAATCAGCAAGAATTTTAAATACTAGCGGCAATGTAGCGGGCATCGATGATTTAATTTCTGCTCCTTTTAATATGAGTAATATAACAGGTCCTCAATTAACTTTTAAATTAGCATTTGCTTCTAAAGGTTCGGTAGATAATTCTTCACTTACAATTTTTGCAAGTACTGATTGTGGAAAAACGTGGAGTCAACGCTATCAAAAATCTGGTGCAACCTTGCAAACAACTGCAAATCCTATTTTCTTATCTTTAGTCCCAACTGCAAATCAATGGCGACTCGAAACGATAAGTTTGCCAAACTCGGTTTATGGAGGAAAGTCATCTGTACGTTTCAAATTTCAATTTAAGAACGATAATGGGAATAATATTTATATTGATGATATTAATATCACAGGATTAGTAGGTGTAAATGAAATTTTAGCAGAGCAATTTAGTTTTAAAGCTTGGCCAAACCCTTCAAGTTCAAATTTAAATGTTCAACTTGATCTTCCTTCTTCCACAAACGTTACTTTAGAATTATTCGATGCTCTAGGAAGAAAGATAGATGCAAGTCAACCCTCAACTGTTTCAAAAGGATTGTTCAATTACACTTTAGTAAATAAAAATTATTCTGGTGTTTATATCTTAAAAGTAAATGTTGGAGATAAAATATTTCAACAAAAAGTAATGTTTATCAATTAAAAATTAAACACTAAAATTAGTGCCATGTCAACCAAGTTCTCATTAAAATTAGATTATGTAGTTTATGCAAATCCGGATCAGGTATTTGAAGCATTAACAAATCCAGGAATTATTTCAACATGGGGTGGAGGATTCTCTGTAGTTGAAGAAAAAGTAGGAGGAGTTTTCGAACTTTTCGATGGCTGGGTTAAAGGGGAAGTAACTATTTATGAACCAGGAAAAGAATTAGGGTATACCTGGCGACCAGAAGAATGGAGTAAGAATACAATTCCTTCGAAAGTAATTATTAAGTTAAAAAAACATGATGCTGGAACTGCTGTAATAATTTCTCATACTGATTTTCCATCACAAGAGGAAGCCGATAAACATAATAACGGTTGGGTTGATTATGTTTTCGATCCTATGAATGATTTCTTTGTTATGCAAAAGGAAGAGAAATCAAGTAAATAATATTTTTATTTTATTCAAAAGGAGCGTTAATAATTTATTAACGCTCCTTTTTATTGGACTAAATTGCTGATCTCTTAATAGGATAATGGATGTTGTTTGTAAATAGGTTATTAGAATACAAAAAAGTATTTTTTAGAGACTTTTTGCTAATGTTACAACCATATTCCCCTTATCTTTGCAAATCATGGAAAATCTGCTTCAATCTGCTTATTGTTCAAGTTTAACCCAATATACCCGACGAATTAGTCGTGAGGTTTTTATTGGAGATGTTGCTATGGGGGGACAAAATCCCATACGTATACAAAGTATGACCACCACCGATACGATGGATACAATGGCTACTGTTGAACAGTCTATCCGAATGATTGATGCAGGTTGTGAATTTGTACGTATTACCGCTCCAAGTATTAATGAAGCAAGGAATCTCGAAAATATTAAAAAGGAATTGCGTTTGCGTGGCTACAATGCTCCATTGATTGCTGATATTCACTTTACCCCAAACGCTGCAGAGGTTGCTGCTAGAATTGTTGAAAAAGTTCGTGTAAATCCAGGGAATTTTGCAGATAAGAAAAAGTTTGAGTTTATTGAATATACTGATTCCGCTTATGATGCTGAACTAGCACGAATCCGTGAACGATTTATTCCGTTGGTGAAAATTTGTAAAGAGTACGGAACTGCAATGCGTATTGGTACAAATCATGGTTCACTTAGTGATCGAATCATGAGTCGTTATGGTGATACTGCATTAGGGATGGTGGAATCAGCGTTGGAGTTTTTAAGAATTTGTGAAGAAGAGAATTATTATAATATCGTTCTTAGCATGAAGTCAAGCAATACGCAAGTGATGGTGGAAGCATATCGTCAGCTGATTGTGAAGATGGATGCAGAGCAGATGAATTACCCTTTACACCTTGGCGTAACTGAAGCAGGCGAAGGTGAGGATGGAAGAATAAAATCTGCTGTTGGAATTGGAACGTTGTTAGAAGATGGAATTGGCGATACGGTTCGTGTTTCTCTTACTGAAGATCCTGAATTCGAAATTCCTGTTGCTAAGGCATTGGTTGATCGATATACTAACAGGTTAGGACATGCACCAATTGTTGATCTATCTTTCGATGTTGAAAAAAGTGGAAGTGGTTTACCATATAATCCTTTCGAATATTCACGTAGAGTAAGTTCGGCTGTTAAGAATATTGGCGGAGAAAATGTTCCACGCATAATTGCTGATTTTTCAAAGAATGATAAAATTACTGCTGCCAATCTCTTTGGCCTTGGATATAATTATTCAATCCCACTTGATAAATGGAATCTTACTGATCAAGCATGTGATTTTATTTATTTAGGTAAAAATAGAATCGATTTCGCGATTCCTGGAACTCTTAGTTTGATAGTAGATTCAGCTAATTGGATGGCTTCTGATGATCACGAAAATACTTATCCATATTTTTCTGCAAGTGAATTTCTTTCAGCAAAAATAAAATCAACCCAATTAAATTTTATTGGCTTAATACAGAAAGATATTTTCGAAAATGCAGATGTTCTTTTAAAATCAATTGATAAAACATGTGTTTTAGTTCTTGAAACAAAAAATGCACATGCAATGGCTGAATTACGACGCATGGCAATTGAATTAATGAATAGAAATGTTTCTAATCCTTTTATTATTAAACGATCCTATAATTCAATTTCGGCTGATGAATTGCAATTGCACGCAAGTACTGATTTTGGTGCCTTGTTATTAGATGGATTTCCAGATGCAATTTGGATTGATGCACATGCTGTAGCTTCACCTCAGATGATTAACAGTCTTGGATTCGGTATTTTGCAAGCGGCTCGAACTAGAATCTCTAAAACTGAATATATTTCTTGTCCAAGTTGTGGTAGAACATTGTTTGATTTACAAGAAACCACAGCAAAAATTCGTTCTAGAACGGATCACCTTAAAGGAATTAAAATTGGTATTATGGGTTGTATTGTGAATGGACCAGGTGAAATGGCTGATGCTGATTATGGTTATGTTGGATCCGGTCCTGGTAAAATTACTTTATACAAAGGCAAAGTGGTTGTTGAGCGAAGTATAGAAGCCGAAAAAGCTGTAGATGCGCTCATCAACTTAATTAAAGAACATGGTGATTGGGTTGAGAAAGAACTTAAGTTTAATTAATCTAATATCATTTATAATTTGACACAGCAAGTTTTATTTCATGATTTAGGTTTTATAGATTTCAAAGATTGTTGGGATTTGCAGGAATCGATTCTCAATGAAACTGTTCTTCAGAAAATGGAGAATCGAAATTTACAAACAGAAAATCATTTTCCACCTCGTCATTATTTATTGTTTTGTGAACATCCCCATGTTTTTACATTAGGCAAAAGTGGAACCGAAAACCATTTACTAGTAAATGCAAATTGGCTTACAGAAAATAATGCAACCTACTATAAAATTAACCGGGGAGGCGATATTACCTATCATGGACCCGGACAATTAGTTGGTTATCCAATTTTCGATCTCGATTATTTCTTTAATGATATTCATAAATATTTACGTTTTTTGGAAGAAGCAATAATACTAACTTGTAATGATTATGGATTAGTAGCAGGAAGAATTAAAGGGCTAACTGGTGTTTGGCTTGATATTGAGAATCCATTAAAAGCAAGAAAAATTTGTGCCTTTGGTGTTAGATGTAGCCGTTGGGTAACCATGCATGGTTTTGCGTTTAACGTTAATACTGATTTAAGTTATTTTGGAAAGATCATACCTTGTGGTATAGAAGATAAAGGAGTTACTTCTTTATCAAAAGAGTTAGGACGTGAAATAGATTTTGAAGAAGTAAAAAGTAAAGTATTATTGCATCTTCATGAGTTATTTCAGTTCTCAATTCGCATAGAATTAAATGAACATTTACCTTTTAAAAATCGTATAAACGTTTAGATAATAAAACATGAAAAAGGCGCTTCGTTTTTTAGGAATTTTCTTAATTGTTGCAATATTGCTTTTTGTAATTTATGCAATAGTAGCAGGGAAAACCTATATGTTTAAAGCGTTAGTTTATAATTATGTTGATATTGATGATATTGAACTTTTTCATAATAGAAAGATAGAAGCATCAAATGGAGTAGAGTGGCCTTTTGCAAAGGAATATAACAAGAAGCCAATGCCTACGGAGTTGCG
Source organism: Bacteroidota bacterium (assembly GCA_031423735.1). Lineage (GTDB taxonomy): Bacteria > Bacteroidota > Bacteroidia > AKYH767-A > OLB10 > JANXSD01. The sequence continues at coordinate 17,560 of JANPGA010000045.1, forward strand.
TAAGGAATTGGAGAATTTTAAATCTGTAGCTTTTCTCGTAATAAAAAATGATTCATTACTCTATGAGAATTATTGGGAACAATATACCGATACATCGTTGTCGAATTCATTTTCGATGGCTAAGAGTTTTGTAAGTGTAATGATCGGAATTGCAATTCAAGAAGGAAAAATTAAATCTATTGATCAGCCTGTTGGTGATTTTATTCCAGAATATAAGACTGGAACACGAGCACAATTAACTATTCGTCATTTGTTAACAATGTCAGCCGCATTAAGCTGGGACGAAGGCTATGCAAGTTTAACTAGTCCAGTTACAGAAGCATATTACGGAACTGATTTATTTAAATTGGTTAAAAGTCTTGAAGTTGTTGGCACACCTGGGAAGAATTTTAACTATCAGAGTTCAGCCACTGAATTATTGTCAATTGTTTTGGCAAATGCAACTAATAAATCTTTAAGTGAATATGCATCTGAAAAATTGTGGCAACCATTACAAGCAATGCATGCAGCTGAATGGAGTCTTGATCATGAGCAAGGAAGAGAAAAAGCATATTGCTGTTTTTATTCAAACGCACGTGATTTCGCTCGAATAGGATCTCTGTATTTGCATGATGGAAATTGGAAGGGCAAACAATTAGTTGATACTGCATGGGTAAGAGCTAGTACAACACCTGCACCCATGCTAGACGAAAGCAAACCAAATGAGGAGTATGGATACCAATGGTGGATTGGAAATTATTCTGGGAAAAAAATATTTTATTGTAGAGGAATTTTAGGGCAATACATTGTTGTAATTCCTGATGAACACATAGTATTTGTAAGATTAGGTCATAAACGTGATGAAATAAAGGGCAAAGGTCACTCTACTCTTAATGATTTGCCTCTTTATGTTAAAGGGGTATTAGATTGGATAAAATAATTAAATTTTAAAATTAATGTTAAAAGATATTCCGCGTATTGCTGTTGAAAATATTGCGATTGCTATTATTCCCAAAGAAACTTATGGTGAGACTGGCGAATCAATTTGGGAGGTTTATATTCTAAATCTTAAAAATGAGATCATTGAAAATGTTTTAGTGTCAAGTAAGGGTTATGGAACTTATAAAGGAGAAATCGTTAAAACATCAACGTTAAGGCATTTTTTAGGCGATATAGATGCACATAGCTTTATGTTGATAGAGCCAATCCAAAATGAAGTGTTCGGATTGAACAACGAATACTGGGTTAGTTTTTACGTTAACCATGAAGTGTTCGATAAGAAATATATTTTTCTTCCTGAAAGTATAAAAGAAGAGTACTTTACAAATATCCCATTGCTTGAAAAACGGGGAGTGATGATAAGGTAATTATTTAATGAGTGGGCAGGTTTAAAATTTGAGTAATAATATAGTTATAGTAATTTTTTAGTTATGCGTATAAACAATATTTTTTTTTGTAAATTTGTTAATAATGCCATTAAAGTATGAATACTACTGACGAAGAAAGTGATAAATCAAACGAGCCTGAATTAGGCTATAATAATCGTGTAATCATTACTACTCTTTCCGATCTTGAAGAACGGGACCGAGAATTTACTCGAAACATGACCCATGTCGAGCGGATGAACTATTTGCAAAAACTAATTAGTATTACTTATGGTTCTGATTTGTCCGATATTGAAAAAATATTTCACGAAGGGAGAATAAAAATAAGATCATTAGAATGAAAATATTTCAACCATTATTTTTAAATGTAATAAAGAGTTTAATTAGGAATAATGTTAATTTTTTATTAATTGGGGGATATGCTGTAAATTATTATGGATATGGAAGATATACAGGAGATATTGATTTTTGGATTAGACCTACAGAAGCAAATAAATTATTATTTTTAAATGCACTTAGGGATTTGGAAAGAAGTAATGATGATATCTTGGCCATTAGTAAATTGGATTTCACTTTAGCTCAAGTTTTAACCATTGGTATAGAGCCTTTACGAATCGATTTTTTAACCAAGGTAAATTTGGTAAGCTTTGATGAAGCATGGAATAAGAAAGTATTTATGCCACTGGAAGATTTACAATTGCCGGTAATAGATTATAACCATCTTATTCTTACAAAAGTATCAACTGGTCGAACTAAGGATCAGCTTGATTTAGAAGAATTGCAAAAGATCAATCAATTTAAAAAAAATCCTTTTTGAATTCCAACATCAATTAATCTAAATCCGGAAGAATAATTTAATTGTAGAGATTACTCTTTAACAAAACTTACTGACGATGAATTTTCTCGATCAACATATTTTAACAAATACAATCCTTTTGCTAATTTAGAAATATCAATACTATTGTTAGTTAAATTATTTATTGATAATACTTGTTTTCCTAACGCATCAAAAATTGAAATATTATTTCTATGATTTGATGGAGTAAAATTTAAAAGAATTAATTTATCTGTAGCTGGATTTGGCGATACTTTAATTCCTGTAAAATCATTTTCAATTGGGTTTAAAGAAGTAATCGTTTCACAGTTATTTCCTGTTATTGGATATTGTGATTGTCCATTTTGTTGAAAGCAGATTATTGAATAATCATCTGCATCAGTAATACAACCAGGAGAAAGTGCTAATAAGCCATAGGTTGACCCAACGCCTTCAATCAAATAAATATTATAGCAATTATTAATAAACCATCGTTTGCGATAGGTGCTTCCAACAATTACTGAATCAATACTAATAACAGTATCAATTGTAAAATTAAACGATTCTGTAAAACCTTTAACAGTATCGCCAATTTGTAAATTAAAATCATATAGTAATTGTTCGACATTATTTGTTGGGGGAATAAAAAACACCTTTTTTAAGGAGGTATCCTGGCGTATTGCTCCTTTGTATCCAGGTAATGTAAATGAAGGGCAATTTCCTGTTGGAAGGTATTCAACAAATGGAGTATTTAATTTATGATAAACTGTTGAATTTATTAGGGTGTCCCCAGCAATTTCAATTGTGTAATTTTCATTTGCTACACCGCCAGTGGTCAAACAAAATACAAGACGATTAATATTCCAATGAGCCGAAGAATCAGGAAATGGATGATATATATTAGTTTGTGCATTTGCAAATTGTACAACAAGAATGGAGATAAATAGTAAAAGCTTTTTCATAATGTAGGGTTTAATTAGTTAATTATAAAATTAAATATTTAGAATTAAATTTGAGTCACTCAAACTTATATTAAAAACCGAATGTAAAATATATATTTTCTAAAATTACGTAATTTTGACAAATAAATAAGACAATTCTAACATTTTTTTTCCTGATTCAACACCTCAATTCTCCTATTGTATCAAGATTTTGACTTGTTCTGATATTTATCATTTGCATTGGGATTAAGTAATGTTACTTTTGAAATACGAACAGAGTAAGTTTATTAATTAGTATCAAATGAATAGAATTATAACTTTCTTTTTAATTTTGGTAATCTTCGGTGGTGCTATTCACTTTGATGAGTTACTAAAAGCACCAGTTTTATTTCGTCATTATAGTAAGCATAAGACACAACATCCTAATGATTCTCCTATTTCATTTTTGTACAAGCATTATATTTTAAATCAAAATGCCGAATCTGAAAATGATGGAGCTAGCGACTCTCAAATGCCCATTAAATCTAATCAATGTATTCAATTTACGATATTAATGGTAAGTTAAATCGTACGTTTGTAACTAATGATCAAGAAATCAGTATTGATTTATCAGATTTAATTTCTGGCATTTATTTTTTAAAAATTATTAATGAGGATAAAGCAAAAGTATTTAGAATTGTGAAAATGTAAATAGTAAATTAAGCGTTGAGCCGGCAGTAATTTCAAATTCTAATACAAAAAACAGTGAAATATTTTGAGTTACTTAGATCTTATTAAGAGAAAACTCTTAACGTATTTCCATTTAAGGAAGTATTATATTTTTTCAAATTGCTAGTTGCCGGTCCTTGGGTAACGGCTCCATTGCTATCGAATTCGGCACCATGATTTGGACAAACAAAATTATTAGTACTAGAAAAATAATTCACTGAAGTTCCTTCATGTGTACATGCAGCAGAAACAGCTAAATAGGTTCCCGAATTTGTTCGCGCGACAATAATTCCTTGTGTTACTAGGTGACCACCATTGGTTGACAAAGCACCAGTACTAGTATCTAATGTAAAATCAATGGCAGACGGAGTTCCAGTATCTGTTTTCTTACATCCTGATAATCCTCCGATACAAGCAGGAATCAATGCGGCAGCTACTCCAATTCCTACTTGTGATAAAAATTCTTTCCTGTTCATGTTGTTTTTATAAATAGCGATTAGTATACAAATATAGAAGGTAAACGTTAATGAACAACATCTAGTATTACTCTCGAATTTTTTTTACAATTATCTGATGTTATAAATTGAAGGTTTTTTATTGTAAGCTTTTTATGTTGGGAAGTAATTTGAAGCTGTTTGGCAGATTCAATTACAAACATTTAAGGTCTTTTTTATGCATCTATTTCGAATCCCACTTTCTATTTTTGTCTTTAAATAAAATCATTATGTTAGAAAATATTTATCTCGAAAACATTTTATGCCTCGATATTGAAACCGTTCCTCAATATAAAACACTGGAATATTGTCCTGATAATTTAAAGTTATTATGGAACCGAAAGGCAAGTCTATTGCGCAAGAGTGAAATTGAAAGTGATGACTTTCTTTATCAACGAGCTGGCATTTACGCAGAGTTTGGAAAAATAATATGCATCTCGGTAGGATTCATTAAGTTTAATAACCATTTTCGAAAGTTTCATCTACAATCATTTGCTGACATCGATGAATCTAAGTTGTTATTGGAATTTAAAAAGTTTTTAAACAACCGCGATAATTCAACTATTTTGTGTGCACATAATGGTAAAGAATTTGATTTTCCATATATTTCTCGAAGGATGATTATTCATGGAATTTCGCTGCCAGATGTCTTAAATCTGCATGGGAAAAAACCATGGGAAATTCAACATCTTGACTCACTTGAACTTTGGAAATTTGGCGATTATAAAAATTATACTCCATTAAATTTGCTAGCATATATTTTAGGAATCAATAGCCCAAAAGATGATATTGATGGCAGCAAGGTTGCTGATGTTTATTATAAGGAAAACAACTTATTAAGGATTGTAGAATATTGCCAAAAGGATGTAATAACGGTCATGCAGGTTTTGCTTCGATTGCGTCAAGAAAATATTTTAAATGATATTGATATAATATCTCCTCATTTAAACTCATTAAACCCTGCATTATAAAATATTTTAATTCATTATTTCATAAAAAAGCCCCCGCTAAATTAATAGCAAGGGCTTAAGGTTAATGGTTATGGTTTTATTTTTGAGACGTTATCCAGTTGTTCATTTTTTGTTCAAAAACATCTAAAGGCAAACAGCCGTCTTTTAATACTTCATCATGAAAATTTTGAATGCTAAATTTACGGCCTAAGGTACTTTCAGCTCTCTTTCTAATTTCAATAATCTTCATTTGTCCAATTTTATATGCTAATGCTTGACCAGGTATTGCCATGTAACGTTCAACTTCTGAGGTAATATCTCCTAACCCTTCAGCATCCAATCCTAAAGAGTAATTAATCGCTTGTTCACGTGTCCATCCTTTAGTATGCATTCCTACATCAACTACAAGACGAATTGCACGATGCATCTCCTCACTTAAACTTCCAAAATATTGGTATGGGTCGGTATATAGTCCTAATTCTTTGCCTAAAGATTCTGTGTATAGGGCCCATCCTTCACCATAAGCGCCATACCATCCAAATCTTCTAAATTTGGGAAGTGCTTCGTTTTCTTGTTGTATCGAAGTTTGATAATGATGACCAGGAATCGCTTCATGTAAAAATAAATCTTCCATACCAACTACATTAAATTTGGTTGGATCTAAAACTGGAACATAAAATATTCCAGGTCTTGAACCATCAGGAGCAGATTGATTATACTCTGCACTTGAAGATGCTTCTCGAAATTTTTCTGTTTGGCGGACTTCAAATTTAGCTTTAGGAACGAGATTAAAAAGCTTTGTTAATTGTGGTTGCATTTTCCTCCCTATTGCTCTATACGCCTCTATTACTTCTTCATCAGTTTTATAAGGCATAAACAGCTTGTTAGTATGAATGAATTCTATAAACGCCTTTAAATCGCCTTTGAATCCAGTTTCATCCTTGATACGCTCCATTTCTAATTTTAACCTTGCAACTTCTTTTTCTCCAATAGCGAAAATTTGATCAGGTGTTAAATCTGTTGTTGTCCACGTCTTCGCTAAAAAAGCATAATATTCTTTTCCATAAGGAATATTAGATATCCCTGCTGTTTCTCTACACTTAGGAAGATACTCAGTTTTAATAAAATCATGCAATTTTAAATAGGCAGGAACAATTTGTTCTTTAATAGCTTTTGTATAAGCATCGGTAAGGCGAGACTTATCTTCTTTAGTAAAGGTTGTTGGAATATTTTTAATTGGATCATAAAATACACTTGACTTAGGGTCTTTAACAACAATTCCTTGTAGCTGTGGCAATACTCTTTCCATTAAAATCTTAGGAGGTGTTATTCCTAAGTCCATTCCTCTTCTCATGTTAGCAATACAAGTATCTTCATAAGCTACAAAAGCTGTAATTCTCTTTAAAAAATTATCATAATCCTTTACTGTTTTAAAGGGTTGATTTCCTCCTCCAGAACCTAATACCGGGAATGTTAAGTTCATACTCCAAAACTGGTTTATGGGCATTAAATTATCCTTAAACGATAATCCTTCAATTTGCATTTGCATTTCACGCTTAAAAACATCAAAACTCAAAATGTCTTGACCCTTAAGTTTGTTACGATCATATTTGGAAATTTCATCCAAATATTTTTGATAAAATATTTTTAATTTAGTGCGGTAACTATCACTAATATCTATTGGAAGTTGATCATTAAAACGATTGTCTGCAATAGCTGTTGCTTCAAGAGGGAAATAGGTTAATCGTTCTTCATAATAATTATCGAAAAGTTTTTTTATGTTTTTAGAAGACTCATCTGGTATTTCTTTTTGAGTTTTTGATTGACAAGCACAAATGAAAATAGTAAAAATAATAAGGCAGGATATTTTTTTCATTATAAGATTTTTCTGAAGTTCAAATGTATAAATTTATTTGTTAACAAAATTCACACTTTTAAATGAAGTATTAACAATTGCTTAGTGTACCCAATCGGCTAAACTTTTCTAAGTTCTTCTATTTATATTAATTGTTTGATTTAATATTTTTGCCTGAATTTTCATAAAGCAGCTTTTGTTTGGATAAAAGTTTCCTTTTTTTGTTTAAATCAATTAATGTTTGTAATTTTATATATGATTAAATTTATAAATAGTTTCCGTTTTGCATTTCGTGGAATGCTTACACATTTCCTTCATGGGGGGAATATTTTAATCCACTTAATGGCTACCTGTATTGTAATTATACTAGGCTTTTTACTGCATGTAAGTACTAACGAATGGTGTTTACTCTTAATATGCATTGGGTTAGTATTAAGCGCCGAGGCATTTAATACTGTAATTGAAAAATTTGCAGATTATGTTAAACCGGGTTTTCATACTGAAATTGGAAAAATTAAAGACATTTCAGCAAGTGGGGTTTTAATTATGGCAATAATATCTACTATTGTTGCAGCTATTATATTTATCCCTAAAATATAATGGCAATCTTTATTATTAATTTTTTAGCTAAAAACCAACATTTGTACGGAATAGTTTAACCGCAATTGCTAACAATACTATTCCAAAAACTTTTCGAATAATACTAATTCCAGCAGGACCCAATAACTTTTCGATAGGTTCTACTAATTTTAAAACAGCAAATACAACAATCATGTTTACAGCTATCGCGATTAAAATGGTTTCTGAGCTATAGGAAGCACGAAGCGATAATAGTGTTGTCATAGTTCCTGTTCCTGCAATTAGTGGAAAAGCGATCGGAACAATTGAAGCTGTTGAAGGAATTTCATCCCTGTAAAGGCGAATACCTAATATCATTTCTAAGGCAAGGAAGAAAATTACTAGTGATCCAGCGATTGCAAATGAGGAAACATCAATTCCAATTAATTTTAAAATACTTTCTCCTAGAAAGAGAAACATAACCATAATTACCAAGGATGCAATAGTTGCTTTTCCAGCGTGGATAACTCCAACTCTTTTGCGAGTTTCTATAATTACGGGTAACGAACCAATAATATCAATTACAGCGAACAGAATCATTGTAACTGAGAGTACTTCTTGAAAACTAATGTTCATAATTAAAGGAGTTATATGCAAAAGTAGTAACATTTATTGAAAACGAGAAAAATGCAAGTTTCATCATGGAATTGAAATAGGATTTGTTTCTTATTTTGAAAATGAATGGCTATATCTTAAGTTTTTTTAAAAGGAATAAATTTTATGAAACCATTGTTTTCAATTCGCAAAAAATATATTCCGGTTTTTAAGGATTGTGTAAAAATTTTAAAGTATGAAGAATAATTATCAATAGGTAAGTTTATTGTTTTGTTATTAATATCAAAAATACTTATTTCATTATTACTTATATTTTCTATCAATACTTGTAGATTATCCGTGGTCGGATTTGGATAAATAACAATATCATCAGCAGTATAATTTACCACTGCATAACAGATTGCCTTTATAGAAACGGTCCCATCAAAATCAGTCTGACTTAGGCGATAGTAATAATGATTTGAAGGCACATTAGCATCAATGTAGGTATATTCTTTTTGATTGTTACTATTTCCTGCACCTTGAATTTTTATTAATTCTGACCAATCGTTTCCGTTCTTTGATTTTTCTATGGTGAAGAAATCATTGTTTTTCTCTGATGTAGTTATCCAATTTAGGGATACATTATTTTTTATTGAATTTGCTTTAAAAGAGGTAAGTTCTATTGGTAATGTGTTTGCTACTTTAGTAATAGTGAATTCATCTAAGCATGGTTTGTTTGCACCACCACCATTCATTAAAGAACCAATTTTAATGTTTCCAGCACCTGTCCAATACATATTTCTATTAGCCGTTCCATTGTTAACCCACATGGATGTCCCATTTACAAAAACTTCTCCTTTTCCAGTTAATGGAGTGTAGACAAATCGGTATGTTCTAAATACATCATCATTAGGCACAGAATATATTGTACCAGAAGAAATCGTAGAATAACTTCCAGCTCCATCACTAACTCTATAGCTTACATTTAAGTTGCCACTAGTCATTACGAAAACTAAACTATTACCTCTTTCAAAAAAATTGGCGGTTACTTCATCGCGTTGAAAATCAAATTGAACATCAATTCCATCAATATCAAAAGTTGTTGAACTGGCGATAGTAATATTTGCATTTGTTTTTGGTAACCCAGGATTCAATCCATTTCCGTTGGATCCTCCACTGCTTATTGTTGCAGAACTACTTGATGAAATTGCGCTTATTCCTGTTGTGGCTGTTGTTACGCTTCCTGATGACCAACTAAAGCTACTTAAAATTTGCGAATTGCATATTGTACTAGAGCTAAAAATACATAGTATAAAAATTGATAGAGTTCTTAATATCATACAATAACTATTTCTATTCAATTTTTAAGATTATTTAGAGGGCTAAAAAATTACGGATTTACAATTGACTGGTTAATGATTTACAATTTTTTAATCAACTAATTTTGATCGATATTGATAATATTTATTTCACATTTTGTGCCATTATTTAAAGGATTCACCTATATAATTAGTAATATTCACCAAAATCTTACATTTTTTTATAGATTAAAAGGGATCTTTGTTTTATCCTGCCAACATATTCAAGTTAATGCATTCCGTTTCCGAATACTGTAATTAAGTACTTCCATAATGCTAATTGTAGGTAATCATGAAAACAAGCTGTTGT
>JANPGA010000046.1:0-4703 GCA_031423735.1 Bacteroidota bacterium
AAACTATTGCAAAAAACAAATGTTGAAGATTGGCGAAATAATTTCCTATTAGCAATAGTTTTTTGTTTTGTTACATGCATATTTACAACCATATTTTTAACTGAAAAGTATTTAAAGCGTAAGTTTTTTAAAGATGGAAAAAGGAAACCAACAGAAATGTAGGATTTTAATTCTGATGGTAAATTAAAAAACTAATTTTTAAATTCTTACTTAGCAATAATTAAAAATTCGGTTCTTCTATTTAGTGCTTTGCCTTCGTTGGTATCATTGCTAGCAATAGGTTTTGTTTCTCCAAACCCTCTAAAAGATAATCTTGATTTTTCGATTCCACAAGCTGCTAGGAATTCAAATACTGATTTTGCCCTTTCTTCTGATAAAGTTAAATTCTCGATTGGATTTCCTGCATTGTCGGTATATCCGTTAATCGCTATCTTTATTTCAGGTTGGTCTTTTAAATATTCAGCAAAATCAGATATAATAATTTTGTCTTGATTATTTAGTAGTGAAGAACTGCTGCTGAAATGAATGTTATTTAAAGGATAAGACTGTCCTACTTCAACTTTTTTAATTTTAATATTTACTTTTTGTGGAGCAGAAATCAAGGTGTCTTCTTTTGAAAAGTAAGTAGAGTTAAATGCGATTCCCTTTTTCTTAACAGTCATAATGTAATCGTCATTAAATAATACCACCGACGCATATTTACCGCTTATTGTATCATAATTTACATCAATGATTTCTTTAGTAATTGCATTTTTCAATTCAATTTTTGCATCCGAAATAGTCTTGTTAGAAGTATCTTTTAAATCACCTTTGATGAACAAAACGCGTTCGGGTTTTACTTTGTCAGGAAGATCGAATTCGAAAATATCATAACCACCAGGACCTTTTAGATGGTCAGACGCAAAATATCCTTTTTTACCATCCGTACTTACGAAAAAGCCAACTTCATTACCTTCTGTATTGATGGGATATCCAAGATTTATTGGGTCACTAAAAGTCCCATCAGTTTTAATTTTACACATCCAAATATCAAAGCCGCCCATGCCCGGAAGGTTATCACTACTAAAGTAAAATGTTTTGTTATCTGGATGAATAAATGGTGTTCTTTCATTCCCAATAGTATTTATTTTTGAACTTAAAGCAGAGGGCTTACCCCAGTTGCCGTCATCATCTTTTTCTGTAACATAAAGGTCACTAGTTTCATTTACCGAATCTCTAAAACTTGCAAAATAAACCTTTTTACCATCTGGTGAAACGCTTGGTTGACTATCCCATAATTTTTTGTCATTTACTTTTTCACCAATACTTTTAGGCTCCGACCATTTTCCATTTGATTCATCACTGGTATAAATATCAAAATTTCCGTTTTTATTTACTGTGAAAAACAAATGCTTATTATCAATAGAAATACTGGGTCCTCCTTCGTTGTTGCTTCCAGTTTTATTGAAAGGTAAAGGCATAGGTTGCCCACCATCAAAATCATCATTTTCTCTTTTGCTAATCATAAACTTTTCGACACTCATTGAAGTTAAACTTCCACGTTTTGCTTCTTCAAACCTTCGTGTAAAAAAACAAAAATCTTGATCGGGAGAAATTATTGCCAAATATTCGGGTTCACCAGTTGAAATATTTTTTAAAGGAATAGGGTTAAATGGTACAGGATGCATCATTAAATTCGCCTTAGTTATTTTTTGGCTTGCATCACGAGCATTCTCTTCTTGTACTTTATTAAAATCTAAAAAACTTTGAAAATTCTTAATTGCTTCGGCAAATTCTTTATTTTCAAATTGATAATTAGCCAATCGATAATATGCATCGGGAGTAGCATCAGGGCATATTTCAATCAGTTTTTGGTAGGCGTAGGCCATTGTTTTATCCTCATGGCTTTTGTATGCTGTTTCTGCAAGGAATCTGTAGGCAGGCCCATTTAAAGAGTCTTCAGAAAGTGATTTATTTACTTGCTCAAGTATTTTAGAAAAGGGCGCTCTTGATTTTTTGGAATCTTTTGCGTCATCTAGATAACGGTTAGATTTTTTATTGACAGATTCAGAACATAAGGTTTGCTTTTGGGCATTAGAGGTTAAGGATAACACTAAAGCAACTCCAAGAAAAACAACTTTAATAATTGACTTTAGCATCTGGTTTCTTTTGAATGGTTTCTTTACGCAAAATAATAACAAATATGATATGAATATGGATTTAAATTAAGTCGACAGGAATCATCTATCAACAGTGCTATGTTAAGTTAAAATAAAAAAATCCGGGCCATTGGCCCGGATTTTTTTTAATACTAGCTTAAGTTTTATTACTGAGTTTTGGTAATTCGAAAAACTTTCGAATCGCCATTTCCATTTTTTATTTGAGCTAGATAAACTCCAGCTTGCCATTTTGTACCAGTTTCTATAACTCCATTTGTTGAAGTTAGTTCAAGAGATTCAATAATTCTTCCTTGTACATCAGTAATTATTAAGGTGCTAATTTCTTTAGATTGCTTTAAATCAAATTTAATTTTAACAGAATTCTTAAATGGATTTGGTGTGGTTTCGATTGTTAAATCAAGTGAATTGTTGTCTGCAATTCCAACAGCATCCGCAATTTCAAATTTATCTAATCCACCCTCAACAACATTTGAGGAAGTAAATGGGTCGCTTGTTACTACTTCTAAATTCATAGTTGAAGTAGGCGTTAAAAAGCTAGCGATTGGAAATGATTTATCAACCCACGTACCGTTGCCAATTGAACTTGGAGTAATTCTTTCTAATTCAATAGTTGTACTTCCATTTGATAGTGATACGATCATGGTATCGTTTGGAGGATTGTTGTTTAGGATGCCATCGTAAAACCATCTGCTATATTTAATAATTGGATTAACATAAGTAGAGGCATCAAACACAGGAGAAGTAAGAACCGTTATACCTCCATCAACATCATGAGCAGATGGTGTTCCACCGCCATTGTCAGTAACAAAACAATAGTCGCCACAATCATTTGTTTGGTCAATATTTGGATTTGCAAAATTGCCATTTTGAGTAGTGCCAACTGGAATTGCTCTTTCCCATTTATTATTAGATACCCCACTTGCAACCCAACCAAAATCTAACGAGAAATCATCATAATATCCTTTATCTAAAGTTATATTAAAAATATTATTTGTGGTACTTACATTAACACCTGAGGTGCAATAAGTTTTAAATCCCCATTTACCTGCATTTATATTATAATTATCAGGGAAAAATCCAATAATTGTAAAATTTCCATTTGCATCAGTGGTAGTTGATTCGTTATAAGTAGTATTTCCAAAAACTATCTGCGCATTTTGTATGGGTTGTCCTGTTCCAGTTTGAGTAATTTGACCGGTTACAGTTAAAGAGAAAAGAGATTTTAAAGCAACGTTTAATTGTGTTAAAATTCCATTTTGCAAATTAACACCTAAAATTGTTTTTGTTTCATAACCTGCTTTAGAGAAACGTACATCATATAAACCAGCAGTTGAATAGCCAGTTTTATATTCACCATTAAGCTTATTGTTCTTGGTAATATTGGTATTTAAAATTTCAATGGTAACAGTGTTTAAAGTTGCACCAGTTGCTGAATCTGTTACGATACCTTCAAGATAACATCCACGAACATAAGTTGGAGTTAAAACATAAAGACCATTTGTGATATCAGAACAAACAAGGTTTCCAGATGGTAAATAAGGATATACACCCCAACATCCATCTTCACCACTACAACAGCCTTGTGCATAGGTATCATAGGTTCCAACTACAACCATATTATCTGGTCTTGATCCATCTATGATAGCAATACCATCGTTATACCAGCTCACTACTTCATAATCATTAATAGTATGCGTATTATGAATAAATGAACCAGAGCCTGGAGTTACTTGAATTCGGTCAAGTTCTCTAATGTTGTATACATCAGTAACATCATAAGAGGTAAGATAGGAATCACTTATTTCATCAGTTGTAAATAGAACACTTCCTGCATCATTTAACCATGCATTGTGTGTAAATAATCCTGGAGTTGGCTGTGTAGCAAGTTGAATAGGATTTGCTTTGTTTGAAACATCAATAGCAGAGAAATAACCATTATAAATGTGACAAGCCCATAAAGTGTCATTACGAACATATCCATCATGTACATAACCGCCTGGGGTAAAGCCTGTATAGGTTGGTACTGCAGGGTTCGCTAAATCAGCAATAACCGTTGCACCATTAAAAAGGTTACTGCCATGTAAATACACAAATCCGTTATCAATATGTAAGGAGTGGATTGTATTTAATTGTCCTGCAATTGCACCATCTCCAGTCCATAATGTTGTTTGAATGGAATCAGGTAGATAGCCTAGATTTACTATTTGTAATCCTCCTCCAGCTTCGGTTGTAACATAAGCATAGTTTTGCCATGTTTTCACTTCCCTCCAAATAGATCCTGGTCCTGGCACATCGAATACGATTGTTGGTTGAGTTGGATCTGTAACATCAACAATAGAAAGCCCTTGATCGTAACCTACGAGTGCATATTCGTTTCCTGTAGAATCTACATAACCACCAATATTTGATAATGCTGAATTGCCATATGATAAATGGGAACGAAGGGTGGTGTTTAATTGGGCATAAATTGAGCCCACAACCATTATAAATAAGGCTGTAAGTAATTGTTTTTTCATATTTGTTTTGAGGAAGCTTTTTGTGTGA
>JANPGA010000047.1:0-6201 GCA_031423735.1 Bacteroidota bacterium
ACTAACTCTTGCTGATACAACAGGGGATGCCTTAACTGGTGGTTATATTTTAAAGATAGATAAATTTACAGGATCTGGTGGCTTAGGCTGGACTACATTATATCCTCCAACAAGTGGAGGCGCAACACCATTTATTCAATATGAATACCCTGATTCATCAACAATAGTTCCTGTTCAACAAAATTATATTCATGCTTATGTTGATAGCTTCGAAAATGTTTTGCATGGAACTCAATTTGCAGATCCCATTAATGGATACGCTAAATATTTGGATGTGAATTCAGCAATAGATAATTTTTTGATTAATGAAATTACAAAGAATGTTGATGGTTATCGCATAAGTTCATTTATGTACAAAAAGAAGGATTCAAAAGGTGGAAAATTGCACATGGGTCCTGTTTGGGATTATGATATTGGCTGGGGAAATGCTAATTATTATAATGGTGATGTGCCGACTGGTTGGTCTTATTTATTTCCTAATAGTAGCGATCCTTCTCAACCTCCTTTTTGGTGGAGTCGTTTATTACAAGATCCTAATTATAAAAATGCTTTACATTGCAGATGGATTAATTTGCGCAACAACATATTATCAACTGCTAATCTTTATGCAAAAATTGATTCATTGGCATTGGAGTTAGATGAAAGTCAACAACGCAATTTTATTATATGGCCAATTCTCGGACAATATGTTTGGCCGAATCCATTACCACTTCCAACTGATTATGCTGGTGTTGTAACAGAATTAAAAAACTGGATTAGTAATCGAACTACATGGTTAGATGCAAACATACAAGGGATTTGTACTACCATTGGTATTGATGAAACAACTAAATCGTCATTTAATATTTCTCCAAATCCTGTTATTGATAATTTAAATATTAGTTTCTCCAACAGCGATAGAGGAATTATTGATTTGCAAATTTACAACACGCTTGGCGAAAAATTATTTCATTCAACAATCTCGAAATCGCAGCAAGTATTAAATCAAAAAATTAATTTATCACAACTTAAATCAGGTGTTTATTTTGTGAAGATAAATTCGGGTGAAAATGTTTTTACAGATAAAATAATTAAACGATAGCATAATTGTAAAACAATTTGTGATTGAAAAAGAATCAATGAAAGCAGGAATTTATTTTGTGCAAACCATTGAGAAAAATAAAAATGTAATAAATAGTAAAATTGTTGTTCAGTAGTTTGATTTAAACAATCAAATACTATTTTCATTTGCTACAGTTTTGTAATGGAAACCAATTTAAACTAGCTAGATAAATTATTCAAATCAATTAAGTTATTTATTGGGTTGAATATCTAAAATAGTAAATGTATTTGGTTTGATTGTAGCTCTAGGATGTGGGTTTTCAGAGGATGCAGGTGGAGTTTCGCCATATTCAGCAGTTGGCAAATAAATATGATGTGTTTTTTTATCAAGACAAATTGTTCGTGCACCTTTTTGGGTAGCGATTGTTTCTACTATTGAAAATTTATTTCCATTTTCCTCTTGTATTACTGTCACTGTTCCTTCGCCATTGGAACTATATGCGCGATTTAAAATTGGATCAAAAGTGCATCCATCAACACGTTCACCTATTTTTAGCGTCGAAATAATCTTCCCATTTAATGCATCTATAATTATCATTTTCTTATTATCGCAAACCGAAAATAAATGATGAGTTACATTGTTAATTGCTAAACCACTTGGTTCTTCTCCCGGAGAGACGCTCCAATTATTTTCTACTTTTAATGTAGTAGAATTAATTACTGAGATTAAACTTTTATCTTCAATATTTACATAGACTTTTCCATTTTCATCACTAACCGAAAATTCTGGTTTTCCCATAAGCGGTATCGTTGCTATAACTTCATTTGTTTTGGCATCGATTACGGTTGAATTTGAAGTACGTCCATTAAATACAAACACTTTATGAGAGAATTTGTCGTAAAGAATTGCATCAGGATTTGCACCTGTAACTTTAATTTTTGCAATAAACGCAAGAGTTTCCAAATTCGCTACTGTAACAGATGAATCTTTTCCACAACTAATAAATACTTTATTTTCCTCCTGCGCTAATGCAATTCCATGCACACCTTTTGTATCTTGAATTGTTCCAATGAGTAATCCAGTTTTACTATTTACAATTTGTGTAACTGAACCGTGTGAAACGAATAGTCTACTTTTTTGATCATCAGAAACTAAATAATCCCAGCCTCCATCTCCTTCAATAGAAAATTTATTAACTAATTTGTAAAGTGATTTTTTTGTTTTTGCTATGCATGTAAGATTCATAAATAATAGAATACAACTGATAATTGGAATTAATTTTTTCATTTTTATGAATGTTAAATTGATATTACTATTTATTTTGAATGGAATATTTTTAGTAAAGAAGGGAAAACTATTAATAATAACGGTAGTGCTACGATTAAGCCACCTATAACGGCAATCGCTAAGGGCTGGTGTAATTGGGCTCCAGCTCCTATACCAAATGCCAAAGGAAGTAATGCTGCCATTGCTCCAAATGCAGTCATTAGCTTTGGTCTTAATCGGGTAGAAATTGAATAAATAATACTTTTTTCGTTATCTAATGTTTTTAACGATTCCATGTATTGCCAATAAGTAAAAATTGCATTTTCACCTATAATACCAACTATCATTATAATTCCAGTATAACTCCCAACATTTAACGGTGTACCAGTAATTAATAATGATAGTAAACTACCTGCTACACCTAAAATAGCAATTATGATAATTAGCAATGAAACCTTAATTTGTCGGAATAGAAAAAGTATAACAATGAAAACTAATAAAGATGCAGTTAGTAAAATCATTAATAATTCTTTAAATGCTTTTTGTTGTTGAGCATAACTTCCACCATATTCAATATGATAACCTTGAGGTAATGTAATTTTCTCACTTAGTTTTTGTTGTATAGCAGCAAGTGTGCTTCCTAAATCACGGTCGTTTAAACGAGCAGTAATTACTCCCATCATTTTTTGATTTTCACGTGTAATTTCAGCAACACCTTTGTCCAATTCAATAGTCGCAACTGAATTTATTGGCTTAAAGGCACCAGTTGGTAGAAGTATATATGCGTTATTAAGTGAATGCACCGTTGTTCTTTGTGCTTGTGGATAAATCATCCGAATGTTAATTTGCTGTTCCTTTTCTACCAGGGTACTAATCACACTTCCTTCAATTTGTGTTTGAAGTTGAAATTGAAAATCAGTAGGTGTTAGTCCGAGTTGAGCAAGTTTTGGAACATTTGGCTGAATATTTATTTCCGGACCAGCAATAACAATTCCGTCAAAAATATCAGCCGTTCCTTGAACTTCTGATATTTCCTTGGCAATTTGCTTTGAGAGTTCCTCAATTTTATGTTGGTTATCTCCAAAAATTTTTATTTCAATGGGCTGAACACTACTCATTAAATCTCCTAGCATATCGCCAATAACTTGTCCGAAATCAACAACTAATTGTGGGATGCTAGTTTCTATTTTTTGTCGAATTTCGTCTGAAACTTTTTCTGTGCTTTTGCTTCTATTCTCCTTTAATTGAATAAGGTAATCACCACGGTTAGGCTCTGTAATAAAGAAGCCCATTTGAGTTCCGGTTCTTCGTGAAAACTTTTCTACTTCTGGTTGATGAAGTAAAATTGTATCCACCTTTTGTAATATGCGATTTGTTTCTTCAATCGTAGTTCCTGCCGGGCTCGAATAATCAAATACAATACTTCCCTCATCCATTTCAGGTAAAAATCCAGATTGCAACTTTGAAGGAACTATCCAAATAATTACACTACAAATAATAATAAAAATAAAACTTATAATAGGCCGATGTAAGAAAAATGAAATCCATTTTGGTGAAGGATTTTTGATTAATACTTGTTTGTTTTTTTTCAATGGAATAAAGAGAAAGAGCATTGGAAGAACAAGCCAACTAACAAAAAATGATGATGCTAAAGTAATAATCATGGTATTTGCTAAAATCTGGAAATAAGCTCCAGCTACTCCACTCATTAATATAAAAGGAATAAAAATTACAATAGTACTCAGCGATGATCCAACCATTGCTGGAAGCAAATATTTTATGGACCTACTAACCGTAGAAACTATTGAGTCATCAATATCCTCTTCATGACTTTTATGAATTTGTTCAACGACAATAACAGCATCATCTATCATTAAGCCAATGGCAGCAGCAATAGCGCCAAGAGTCATAATGTTAAAAGTATATCCTAAAAGATAAAGGATTGTTAGCGTTAAACTAAGTGTAATGGGAATGGTAATTAATACAATTAAGCTGGTAGAAGCCGAACGTAAAAAAATTATTATAATAATTATTGAAAGTAATAAACCGATCAACAATACGTCTCGGATGCTGGTAATGCTATTATTTACAAAATCAGATTGTTTGTAATAAGGAATTAATTTTACATCTTTAGGAAGAATATTTTTTAATTCCATTACTCGCGTTTCTATACCTTTACTAACATCAATTAAATTTGCATCAGGTTGCTTAAGAACTGCGATTAACGGAACATCTTCTCCGTTGGCATTTATTTTTATATATTCTTTCGCCTCATTTAATTCTATTGTTGCAACGTCTTTTAATTTTATTAATCTGCCTGATGAGTTTATTAGTACAAGGTTTTGCAGTTCTTGTAAATTGTCAACAGCATTATCGGTTAATGTTAAATAAAGCCGATTATGGTCACTAATATATCCATTAGATTTTAGTATGTTAGATTGCGTAACGGCTGTTTGAATTATTTGAAGTGAAATCCCTAAGGAAGAAATTTTTTCAGGATTTAAAATAATTTGATATTCTTTCGTTTTGCCACCTATTATTGCAATATCTGAAACTCCTGGTGTTGATGAAAGATAAGGTTTAACCTGATAAGTTGCTATTTTTTTTAATTCAACTTGTGATCGTTTACCTTGTATTGAATACCCCATTACTGGTAAAATGGAAGGATTCATTTTTTCTATTTTAATAGAAACACCTTGAGGTAAAATATTTTGCGATTGATTTACATAGGACTCAATTTGCTGTTTTGCAACATCAATATTTACATTCCAATTTAAAAAAATGGATATCTCACAACTTCCACGGGTAGTAGTACTTCGAATATATTCAAGGCCTTCTGTACGTTTTATAAAATTTTCAAGTGGAACCGTAACGGTTGTCATCATCCGATCAACTGGAAGTTGACCAGCATCAGCAATTACTTTGATTTTAGGAAATGTAATATCAGGAAATAGTCCAGTTTTAATATTGATAAAACTATAATATCCAACACTCAAAATCAAGATTGCTATTGCAATTAAAGGAAATTTAAATTTATGATGATGTGACTGATTCATTATTTTTCTTTTGTTACAAGTGAAGAATCAGCTAATGCAAAAGCTCCTTGAAAAATTATATTATCACTAATTTTAATTTTATCTGAAATGATTTCAATTAAAGTGTCGTTTTCTAATCCGATTTTAACTTTAACTTTTACTGCAAGAGTATCATTAATAATTTTCATAACCCAATATTCCTTTTGCATTTCATCAGTTTGTACAGCTTCTGTTGGAACACATAATATATTATTTTTTTGCTTGTTAGGGATCCGAATAGTTACATTCAAATTTTCTGGAAGCGATTGATTGGGTAACCTAATAAAATAAGCTTGTGATTGTGTAGTTGCATCTATAATTGGTAATGAACCACTAATACTTGTATGAATGGTTTTTCCGTCAGGTAAAATTATATCACATGATTTATTCTTACTTATTATTTGGTTGTATTCATATGGAACATTTACCTGAACAATAAGCGAGGATAATTCACTTACACTTGCCAATATATCTCCTTCACTTACATAATCACCTTGTAAAGAATTTATTAATGAGAGTGTTCCTGACGCATTTGAATAAACAGAAAGAGGCTCTTGAAATTTACTTAATGAAGAATCATTTTTGGAAATATATTTTAATGCCAGTTGCTCTTTTGTTCCAATAGTACAAAATTGTTGACCAGCTTTAATATTATCCCCTAGTTTAAAATGCATATTTGTAATATATCCTGTAACTGTAGAACGTATATTATCTTTCTTTTGGATTAGGGTTATTCCATTTAATTGAAAATATTCTGTGATGTTTTGATAAGATGGATGGACTGTGGTAACTAATGTATTAATTTTTTTTGATTCCTCA
>JANPGA010000048.1:0-4364 GCA_031423735.1 Bacteroidota bacterium
ATAAATGTAATAGAGGCCAAGTTTGTAATATTAAAACAATAGAACGAAGGAGTGAAACTGACTTTACAATTTTGCAGAAACAAAATTTTGTTTGGAATTTATTTGAAAACATAGACCCTACTTTAATTAATAATCTACCTAACTTAAGTATTGAATCATTTGAAATTGACGAAGAAGGATTTGAAGAAGGAAGGGAAAGAACTATCTTACGAATACATAAATTCAAAGAAAGAAATCCTGAAATCATTTCAAAAGCAAAGCAAAAGGCAATAACTGAAAACAAGTTATTTTGTGAAATTTGTTTATTTAATTTCGAGAAACAATATCCAGACTTAGGAAAAGGATTTATTGAATGTCACCATAAACAACATATTTCCAATGGTGGAATTAGGAAGACAAAAATTGAGGATTTAGCAATTGTTTGCTCTAATTGCCATAGAATGTTACATAGAAAGGACAAAAATGGCAGTTACCTTGAAATTGATGAGATGAAGAAACTAATAAACAAAAAAATAAATTGAAAACGCCAGCCACTAATATGCGCTAAAAAGGAAAGAAGGGCTTGTAAGCTTCCCGGAAAGTAGACCATTTAGAAATAGAATTCGAAAACACCAGAAGATTTGAAATGAGTTATTACAAATCCTCTGACTTCCTCGTTTGATAAAATTTAAATAAATTGAAAATTTCAAATCTTTATATCCTCAAATTTTGGCTTGCTGTAAAACGGCTCTCGGAAATATTAGATTTAAAAATCACATTATAATGTGATTTTAAGCTTTTTCCTGAACTTTTCTTAATTTACGTAAACAAAATCACACTTTAATGTGATTTTGTTGGATTAATTGTAAAAGTAAACTACTTTTACGGGTAAAATCACATTATAATGTTAGTCAACAACCTTGGTGAGACCATAAGAAGTAGAAGAAAAGAATTGAATATCACACAGCCACACTTGGCCGAAATAGCCAAAGTGAGTACAAACACTTTGTACAAATTAGAACGAGGACAAGGAAATCCTTCATTGGAAGTCTTAAACAAAATAGCAGAAGTATTAGGAATGGAGCTGATCATGGAAGTTCAAAAAAAACATTAATAAATGAGAACAGTTGGGGTATATCGCAACGGAACTTTCGCCGGAACACTAACAGAGGTAAATCATAAGCAATATGTATTTAAATATGACGATGGTTATTTTAATGATGCAACTAAACCTGCAATCAGCTTAACACTTCCTAAATCACAAAAGGAATATCACAGCAATTTTTTATTCCCATTTTTCTTCAACATGCTAAGTGAAGGTGTAAATAGAAAATTGCAAAGCACACAATTGAGGATTGATGAAGAAGACAATTTTGGTTTACTAATGGCAACAGCACAATATGACACCATAGGAGCAGTAACAGTCAATCCAATAACAGAATAGAAATGAATTTAGACGAACTGAAATATTGTCCTGGAACATTGGCAGAAGGATTTACAACTTATAGTCCAAGTTGTTTGAGAAACTTGTTTAATGGAAAAAAAGTAAATCATGTCTTGCCTTATGATGCGCCACAACAAAACGAAGAAGTTGCGGAACAATTTATGGAAAATCGAAAACGCATATCTATTTCAGGCGTTCAGGAAAAACTGAGTTTACTACTTGATAAAAATGTGCTGCGTTTAACACAAGAAGGTGAACGGGGTACCTATATATTAAAGCCAATACCAAGAGATTTAAAGAAAGTCGATCAAGTACCGGCAAACGAGCATCTCACTATGCAAATTGCAAAACAAGTATATAGTTTAAGCACTGCTGAATGTGCAGTGATATTTTTCAAGAATGGTTCTCCTGCATATATCACAAAACGTTTTGATGTTAAAGATGAAGGTGGTAAGTGGGGCAAGGAAGATTTTGCAACATTAGCAGGTAAAACAAAAGATAATGCCGGAGTAAATTTCAAATACGAATACAGCTATGAAGAAATGGGGATGTTAATACAGCAATATGTTCCAGCCTGGAGGGTAGAAATAGAAAAATATTTTTCATTAGTACTGTTTAACTTTTTGTTTTCAAACGGTGACGCACACCTGAAAAATTTTTCACTACTGGAATCATCCAAAGGTGATTATTTGCTCAGCCCTGCTTATGATTTAATAAATACTAAACTTCATGTTGATGATACAGATTTCGCATTAGATAGGGGTTTATTTACTGATGGATTTAAGAGTGATGAATATAAAAAGAACAATCATCCCTCTAAAAATGATTTTATAGAATTTGGAAAAAGAATTGGCGTTTCTGAATATAGAATTGAAAAATTAATAGATCCATTTTTGCAAAAACACCCTTTCGTGGAAGTATTGGTAAACCGATCTTTTTTGAAAGAGGAAAATAAAAGAAGGTATTTACTCATGTACAACACCAAACTAAATTATTTAATCGCAAAATAATTTCTTAAAATTTCAATTAGCCCGATTAACCCGAATTTTAAAAAATTTTAGCCTGAATCAAATTTTGCTTAACCTTAATTGCCAGTAAATGTAAGCTCCCCTAAAATTAGCGCCATTTAAAAGAAGAATTGGTAATTTTTCCTTTATTCGATTATTATTCCATCATTAAATCTTAAAATGTGAAACGATTCAAATTCTTTCATTAGAAATTTATCATCAGGAAGAAAATACATTTTTATATCATAAAAATAAATTACCATTCCATTTTTAGATTTTAAATCCACTTTAATGGATTCTAATTCTTTCCTTAAATTTTTGTTTATTACTTGGGTATTCGGATTGACATAAAATGGAATTGAATAAATGGCTTCTGATTTGCCAAGTGAAAATTTTATTGCATTAGATCCATTAGTAAAGATAGTTTTAGTTGTAGAATTTTCTTTTAATGAATGAAGAATCTCCGACGAAGACCACATTTTTCCATTGTATGAACTGCCATTATTGTAAAATTCTAAACTGGATTTTGTAAAGCCATAGATACTCGAAAATATCATTAATAAAACAGGAATTATATAAATTTTAATAGAATTTACTTTATTAAGATAGGCAACAAAAACTATTAATAGGAAAGGAAAGATAGGAGACAGCATTCTACTATCAAAAGTTGTACTGAAATCAAATAGGTTTATTGTAATAAAAAGAAATCCTAGGTAGGAAATAATTAGAAAGATGAATAATTTAACTTTATCATTAGTGAATACTCCATAATTAATGAATTTTTTTCGATTCAATAGAAATAAAACAAGAAAATAAATAATCACGATGGGCCCAATAATAAACGTAAACGAAGGACTTATCCAATGTATAATCGTGCCTCCTAATCTTTCTAAGTGATGTAAGGTGATTAAATGAAAAATAAAACTTCGATCAGAGGCATTTGATGAATGAAGGGATGCAAATATGATCCAACTCGCTACAATGCAAGTCGCGATTGAACCATAGATGAAAATGGTAGTAATTTTATTTGTTAATTTTTCTTTCTGTAAGAAGAAAAATAGTACTACGCCTAACATTAATCCAACACCTGCAAATCGTGTTAAAATCGAAAACCCTAAAAATAAGGAAGCAATAATTAAGTAACGATTATTTTTTGTTTCTAGAAAGGTAATTAGGAAGTACAATTGGATTATTATCAAAAGGATAAACAAGGATTCACTCTGTAAGATTAAATATCCTTGAAAAGCATAGGACGTTAATAACAACAGATTAAAGATAATTTTCAAGAAAATATTACTCTGAAATTTATTTAATATAATGTTTGACAATAGAATTGTTAAACCTAAAAGAATCGCCGATAAATATTTCACAGCATCAAGGCAATCGAGGTGAGTTATTAAACTAGTAAAAGCTATACAAGCAGAGTATAAAGGAGGCCAATGTGTAATTAAAGAAAATTCGTTTAACGGTGACCTTGTGGTATATCCATTTCCAGAACAGATATTTCTTGCGCCTTCTAAATAACTTACACTATCAATTCCAACACCAATGTTATATTGAATGGTGACTAGTAAAACATAAATAAAACCTAATATTGAGAAAAACCACCCTAATAAATATTGTTTTTTACTTAACAAATCAATTAGTTTGTTCATAGGATTTTGTGGAGTTCAGAATGCAATTTTATCATCTATTGGGCATATTGGCAAGATTCTACCATTAATATTGAATTTAATTAGGTATTTAAGCCAAAACTTTTCAAATCTAGTAAACTCTGTTATATTTGTTAACCAAAAACAACCAAATTCATGAAAATAATGTTTACCAAAAATTTAATTATCTCTTTATTTATCTCTTCTTTCTTTTCAATTTGTGCATTTTCTCAAACGCAAAACGCTTTAGATTTTGATGGGGTTGATGATGAAGTAATTGTT
>JANPGA010000049.1:0-4311 GCA_031423735.1 Bacteroidota bacterium
GATAAATTGGTTTTAAAAAGAAATACAGAGAAAAATAATTTTAATAATAGATTTCCCCGTAATTTAAAATAAAGCTGATAGCGATTCGAATAATTTAATGATTTAAATTTCTCTATAGTTTTCACTTACTTTTTTACTTCCATTGGACGTGTGAGGTTATTTATTTAAGTATATAGAGTTAAAATCAGTAGGTCCTTTTCGCATTAAAGATTTAATAAAAAGTAGTAATTTATTTAAAATAAAATTTAGTGATACCTAAAAGTTAACTATAATTTACAAGACTCTTTAACTAATTTTTAAATAGAGTAAAGCGTTCTACAATCTATTACCCAAATATCCACATATTGTACCTAAAAGGGGAATAATACATCTTAACATTTTATGGATAGGTATTTGATTATGTAAAAGACAAGAATCTCTATCATGTCAACGAATCAACAACAAACTCAAAGCTTAGGTCAAAAACAAAATATGTTTTTAATGCAGCAAAAATTGCAATTATTACATATGATGCATTTATCGTCTTCTGCGCTTGATGATTTTATAAAAATTCAATTAGAAGAAAATCCGGCACTAGAAGCAAAAGACGAAACCTTCGAAAAAACAGATGAAATTTTATCGGATGAAGAAAGATTAAAGCATGAAGGTCGTTCTCTTTTGGATGTAGAAACGTATTTTAACGAAGATGATTATCCTGATTATAAAACATATGCTAGCAATACAACTAAAGATGCCGAACAGTATGTTAGTCCTATAGTGAATTACGAGAGCTTTCAAGACTATATTAAAAATCAGATTCAAGAATTAAATATCAACTTGGATTTGCTTTCTGTAGTAAAATATTTAATTGATTCGCTTGAAGATGATGGATACCTAAGAAGAGATCTAAGTGACATTATTGATGATTATGCGTTCTCTGAAGGAATATGTATAGAAGAAAGTATTGCTGAAAAGGCATTAATGATTATTCAAAATCTTGAACCTCCTGGTATAGCCGCCAGATCCCTTCAAGAGTGTCTTATGTTGCAACTTAAGAGAAAGGACTCGCATTGTATTGCTGCAAAAAATGCTTTAACAATTCTAACGATCTACTTTTCAGAATTAGCTACCAAAAATTTTTTGAAATTAAGAACATCGATGAATATTAATGAAATAGAACTCAATGAAGCCTTCTTAGTAATAAGTCACTTATCACCTCGACCAGTCTTTATTGCTGATAAATCATTAAACTTATCTTTAAATATTGTTCCGGAATTTATAATACAATTAGAACAGGACGACTTAGTTGTAAGTTTAGCAAATGATCCAACCTTTATATTAAGAATTAACGAAAGCTATAAGTTACAAAGCATAATCCCCGCTGAAAATAAATTAAAAAGATCGAAAGATCAAATTTATTATAGGAAAAAAGTAGATGAAGCTAAATGGTTTATTGAAGCTCTACAACAAAGAGAAAATTCATTTATACAAATTATCAAAGCTATAGCAGTACTTCAAAGAGAGTACTTCTTAACTGGAGATCAATGCGATTTAAGGCCCATGATTTTAAAAGATATTGCTGATAAAACTGGTTTCGAGTTAAGTACAATTTCAAGAGTTACCAGCAATAAATATGTCCAAACCCCTTTTGGTAATGTACTATTGAAAAATTTATTCTCCAATGGATTAGTATCAAAAACTGGAATATCTGTTAGTGTTAAAAAAATAAAAGAAGTATTGAAAGATATTATAATTAAAGAAGATAAACTTAACCCCTTTAACGATATGGAAATAATAATTCAACTTGGTCGATTCGGGTATACCATTGCTAGACGTACTGTTGTAAAATATAGAGATGCTTTAAATATTCCAAACGCTAGAATGCGCAAGCAAATAATTTATTGACTTTGAAAACTTGTTGAATAATGGGTTAATTATTTAGATATAAAATAATGTAAATCAAATACCACTTGATCATTTATTTTATAGGAATAAATTAAAACCTAATCTTTAAACCTATCCTACAATTTTAAATAATCTTCATCTATTTTCAAGTGGCATAAATTTTACTATATTCAATTGAAGACAGTCAGTTAGTTTATTTAATATTTAAAACAAATTTAGTTAAGTGGATAAATGCGGTACATTTTATTTCCTACATTCAAATATGTTATATCAGATATAAATAATCACTAGACAAATACTCACATCAAATAATTCCATAACGGATGGGATGAGAATTCCCGTCCGTTTATTAAACATCGCAACATAATAATTAGGTATGATTATAATACTAAATACATTAGAAGTAATCACCAAAAGATTTACTTTCTTTGAGCTTTTTAAAGCGCCACAAGTTGATGGAACTTCGACTGATATTGGCGGTAATTATTTTGCTAAGTATAACATATTATAACCCCTTTAAAGTAAATGAAAAAATCATTTTTAACAATAGATAATTTATCAAAAATTCAAAATATGAAATCTAGAATGTTTGGCGAGTACTCCGAAAACCCTTTAAGGCAAAAAAAGATGAATATTCTGTGTAAAGTCATTGGTCATACTTGGAATTATAAGGACTATTCAAATTGGATGAAGGAAAACGGTGACAAATATGACTTTAAAGCTTCAAGAAATTGCATTATTTGCGATCAGAATGAATATTTATTTGAAGATTGGAAGAGTCAAACTAAGAAATCACCTTATGATGTTGAAAGAAATATTAATTCAACTCGCAAATTAGCATAATTGAAATTAATTAGATCGAAATTCCAAAAAGTAAATGAGAAGTAATTTTATTTCTCATTAGCGTTTATTTTAATGTCTTTTTTAATTGCCATTTTTGGGGAATTATGTCCCACAATTTACATATTTACAAGATTGTGAAAATATTTCTAGAATTTGTTCATATTTTAACTATTTTTATCAAACTTGAAATGCAATTGCATGAATAGTTAAAATTTCTTTGTTCTATTCCAAAAAGTACTTATAACTTTTCAAAATAAAATCTGAATTTTCTTTTGAAAACGGTATTTAAACGACCTTCAATTTTAGTGATTAGTACTATTAATTTAATAAAAGTATAAATCCTAAATAAAATTATTTATAGCTAATACTTATGAGTATAATTAAAATTTTATTTGCTGATAACGACAAGGATGATTTTATTTTATTTAGAGATGCTCTTAATGAAACTAAAATTCCTGCTGAAATATCGAACGTGAACGATGGTGAACATTTAATGGAAGTTTTAAAAAGCAGTTCTACTCTTCCAGATATTCTTTTTCTAGACCTAAATATGCCCCGTAAAAATGGATTAGAATGTTTAATTGAAATTAAATTACTTAAAAATTGTAAGCAATTACCCATTATTATATTTTCTACTTCCTATGATCAAAAAATGGTTGACCAGCTTTATAAAAATGGAGCGCGCTATTATGTGCGAAAACCTGCAAAATTTTTAGATTTAAAAGTTGCTATTCAAAACGTAATTAATTTAACAATTAATGAAAAATTAAACCAACCTACTAGAGAAAATTGTGTTATTAAAAGTGAACCAAAATCAATATTATGAAAGAGATAAAATTAATTCCATCAAATAATCTTTTTCCGGTTGTTGGTATTGGAGCATCTGCTGGTGGGCTTGATGCCTTTAAAAAATTAATTAAATCAATTCCTGAAGATTCTGGAATCGCATATGTTCTAGTCCAACATTTAGATCCATCGCACGAGAGCATATTACCTGAATTACTACAAAAAGTAACCCAAATACCTGTTTTAGAAATAACAGATGAAATTAGAGTTGAACCAAATCACATTTATGTAATCCCAAGCAATAAAATGATGGTTGCCACTGATGGCGTTCTCAAACTTACTCCTCGTCCGGAGAAAAGTGTTGCTAAACTTAATTTATCAATTGATTTGTTTTTTAAATCATTAGCTGAAATACATCAAGCATATGCTATTGGAGTAGTTTTATCAGGAACAGCCTCAGATGGCACGAAAGGCCTAAAAGCAATAAAAGATAATGGTGGAATTACCTTTGCTCAAGATGAATCAAGTGCTGCCTATGAAGGAATGCCTCACAGTGCTGCTCAAGCAGGAGTAGTTGATTTTATTTTACCACCTGAACAAATTCCACTTAAAATAATTGAGGTTGCCAATAATCTCTTTGGAAATAATACAGTTGACCATAATGTATCGTTACATGATGAGGATGTTTATAAACAAATAATTTCATTGCTTAGAATTCGAAAAGGAACTGACTTTACTTATTATAAACAGACAACCATTCGCAGAAGGATAATTCGAAGAATGGTATTAAATAAAAAT
>JANPGA010000050.1:0-8149 GCA_031423735.1 Bacteroidota bacterium
AATGTTTGACTCCTCTGGAGTCAAATTAAAAAAATCGATAATTCAGTAAATGGATTAAATTATGAAAAATTTATTTACTAACTCGCTTCAACCCTTGCTGTGCATTTTGATAATCCCGCTGGGGTCGATGAATTTATATATTTCATTCTATAATGTTTGACTCCTCTGGAGTCAAATTAAAAAAATCGATAATTCAGTAAATGGATTAAAATATGAAATCCCTATTTACTAACTCGCTTCAAACCTTGCTGTGCATTTTGATAATCCTGATGGGATCGATGAATTTATACCATATATTATATTCTATAATGTTTGACTCCTCTTGAGTCAAATTAAAAAAATCAACAATTCAGTAAATGGATTAAATTATGAAAAATCTATTTACTTACTCGCTTCAATCCTTGCTGTGCGTTTTGATAATCAGGACGAAGTTTAATTGCTTGAATATAATCAGTTTTAGCGGCAGCAATATTTCCTAACGTTTCATAAGCTAATCCACGATTAAAAATTGCTTCTGGCCAACCAGGTGCTGCGGAAATTGCTCTTGTATAATGCTTGATAGATTCATCATATACTTTCAAATATTGATAATGAATGTACCCTAAAGCAAAATGAGCATTCGCATTATTTGGATTCACTTGGGTGATACTTGTATAATCCTGAATTGCCATATCGTAATCATGCTTTACTTCTTGATAGTACATGCCACGACCATAAAGTGATTCCTCGCTTTTGGGATTAATTCGAAGTGCGCCATCAAAATATTGCAAAGCAAGAGGATTGCTTTTTGCAGTATAAATCATCCCTAATTGTTGGTACGAATCATAATAATCTGGTTTCTGCTCAATAGCCGTTTGGAAACTTCCAATTGCTCTTGCTGAATCTCCTTTCTCTTTAAAATTCATTCCTTTCATAAAATAAGCTTTAGGATTTTGAATGTCGATCTTTAATATTTGATCAAGGTAACTTATCGATTTATCATATTGCTGAACGTAGAGATACAATTCTGCTAGTTTCTCAAGTGCGATAATATTTTTAGGATCTAGTGAAATTGCCTTTTCAAGAGCGTCTTTCGAATTCCTTGATTGATTGGCAGCAAAAGCCACATCCGCAACCATTACATAATATTCTGACTTTGAGGAATCAATTTTCAGAACACTTTGCATATCCATTCCTGCATTAACAAAATCCATTCGTTCCATGTGAAGCTTCGCTCGTTCATAGTATAAACTCGGATTTTTAGCATCTTTTCCAATTTTTATACTCACTTCAGCAATTTTCTTCCCGATCGGAGTAGTATCATTTACTTGGATATTATTAGCATCGCCATCACCTTTTCCACCTTTACAACCAGCTGATAACAAACAAATTGAAAATGCTAGTGAAAGTAAAATATAAGATAAAATTTTGAAGAACTTTGTATTTTGGGAAGGAGAACAAATCATTTTAGGGAATTTATTTGGGCACAAATCTAAAGAATGCTGATTTATAAATTTTAGATTATGAATTTTAGATTTTGAATTTTAGATTTTAGATTCTGAATTTTAGATTTTGAATTATAAATTCTGAATTATAAAATATAAATTCTGAATTAAGAATTGTGAAGAAAATTTTGTTTAACAAAAGAAAGGTGAAGCTTTCGCTTCACCTTTCTTTTGTTTGATTTTAATTTTTATGCAGATTGTTTTGCTATTAGCGCTTCACGAATTTTTCCTTCTATCTCATCAGAAAGTTCAGGATTGTCATGTAACAATTGCTTTACCGAATCACGACCTTGTCCTAATTTGGTATCACCATAGCTAAACCAAGAACCGCTTTTCTTAACGATGTTCATCTCAACACCCATATCCACAATTTCTCCCATTTTAGAGATTCCTTCTCCATACATGATGTCGAATTCAGCGATACGGAACGGAGGAGCAACTTTGTTTTTAACAACCTTAACTTTAGTACGATTACCAACAACGTTCTCTCCATCTTTAATTTGTCCTATACGACGAATATCCAAACGTACCGAAGCATAAAACTTCAATGCGTTACCACCCGTTGTTGTTTCAGGGTTACCGAACATTACACCAATCTTCTCACGAAGCTGATTGATAAATACGCAGCAACATCCAGTACGACTAATAGTAGCCGTTAACTTACGTAATGCTTGCGACATCAAACGAGCATGTAATCCCATTTTGCTATCTCCCATTTCGCCTTCGATCTCCGATTTTGGAGTAAGGGCAGCAACGGAGTCAATTACGATAATATCAATAGCACCTGAACGAATCAAGTTTTCAGTAATCTCTAGTGCTTGTTCACCATTATCAGGTTGAGAGATCAAAAGATTCTCAATATCTACTCCTAATTTCTGAGCGTAGTTACGATCAAAAGCGTGTTCTGCATCTATAAAAGCTGCTATTCCACCTTTCTTCTGCACTTCAGCAATTGCGTGAATAGCCAAAGTTGTCTTTCCTGATGATTCTGGTCCGTAAATTTCTATTACACGACCTTTTGGAAAACCACCAATTCCTAATGCATTATCAAGAGCGATAGAGCCAGTAGGAATTGCTTCGATAGCTTCCACTGCATTATCACCCAAGCGCATAATAGTTCCCTTACCATAAGCTTTCTCAATCTTATCGATTGCTAGCTGTAATACTTTCAATTTCTCTTTAGCGTCTGCTGTTTCTGTTGCCATTACTTTATTATTTCTGATTGGTTAATTCAATGGTTAAATCTTATACAAAGGTGAAGAAAGTTTTCTGAAAAAGAATAAAAATAAGCGAATACAATTGTTTAATATCTTTTGTTAGAAAATAAGGCATAAAAAATCCCCTCGAAGTTCGAGAGGATTATATAAGACCTTGATCTTTAATTAGATTAATCCTGTTTAGGGGCTGGTTTCGCGTAACGCGTACGGAACTTATCAACACGACCTGCAGTATCTACAAGTTTCATTTTACCTGTGTAAAAAGGGTGTGACATATTTGAAATTTCTAATTTCACCAACGGGTATTCGTTTCCGTCTTCCCATTTGATGGTGTCTTTAGTATCAACAGCTGATTTAGTGATGAATGCGTGATCGCAAGAGATGTCTTTGAAAACAACTAGGCGATAATTTTTTGGGTGAATATCCTTTTTCATGATTTTTATCCGGAATGGGTCGGCAAAGATAATGATAATTTCGATTCAAACAAGGATTTTTTGATAATGTGGTAATTTGCCAATGTCCCGATATGCCAATGAAAAAGGAAATGTGCCAATTTGCTAATATGCCAATGTGCCAATGAAAAAAGGAATGAGAATGAATTGCAAAGACCTCCCTCGATTCCTCCAGAATTAAATTTCAGCCTCCCTCGATCCCTCCAGAGGGAAGATTAATTCTTGAATAATAGAACCACTACTAAAACGAAATTAAGAAAAATAAACAAATTGTCCCCCTCCTTCGGAGGGGCTAGGGGAGGCTTTAAATTCAGATACAAACTAATATTTCAAATGGCCTCATAACTAAAGGGGTATTTACAAACTAAAAAAAGCTTTTGGAGGCGGAAAATTTTGATCTAACTAAACTGGAACCATGAAAAACAAATATTCATGGCAGGCAGGATTAATATGATTAAAAAGAATTATAAGATTAGTTTACGGGCAGGTAATTTAAATTGCTTCAATTTGAGTTCCCCTACCCACGTTGTCGGGAGATTGTAAATAGGACTTACTGAAGAATTCATTTCCCGAAACTAAAGACAGCGTTTGGAGTAATTTTCTCAATGCAACTATTCTTTAATAAATTTAGAATTAATTTGCTTTTGCTTACTTAATAATCTAACAATGTATATACCTTGAGGGTAATTTGAAATATTAATTATTGTTTGACCGCTAGTATTAATTACTTGCTGTTTTAGAATTAACTTTCCTATCGCATCATAAATTTCAATTGATGCATTCTCTGTTTTAAGATAATTAATCGTTATTATTTCACTTGATGGATTCGGATATATTTGTAATGTTTCGGGATTTTTATTAAGTTCATTTATTCCTACAGTGCAAATGCTACCAAGTTTTGCTATAAATCCATCACCGTTTCCACCAACCATTGTATGGGTTTGATTACCTAAAGTTAATGTACCATCAAAGGCTCCTCCAACATAAATTTGATCATTTGCATCCACTGTAATTACATTGATTTGTTCATTAAAGCCAGAAGTGGAAAAATTTTCTGCATTAATTATTGTTCCTGAATCACTCACTTCTGATAAAAACATATCAAATGGTACTTGACTTGTAAATGTTGAATCACCAAAAATTCCTAGCCCCGAATAAATACCTGTAAATAATATGTGACCATTATGCATTAACGTTACGCCATGTCTTATCTCAGCGCTCCTTTGACAACTTGGGTTAGTTAACCATAAAGCAGCTCCATTACTGTCTAATTTTGCCAAAAAGGGGTAATTTGCCAAAGGGAACATTGAATTTCCTGGATTAAAACTAATATGTCCATCAAAATTAGTTCCATTGTCAATAGTACCCGATACATACAAATTACCTAACGAGTCACCACTAATTCCTCCAGCGTCTATCCAATGCCTATTAATAGAATCACCATAATGTTTTATCCAAACATTATTTCCTAATGAATCAACCTTAAAAATAAACATTTCAGGCAAATTTATATCTGAATTATAATGATAGATAGGTTGGTTGTTAATTAAAATTGAATCTGTAGACATCGCACCTAGAACTGTATAATTATTTTTATTGTCTATTGTAAATCCATTGTAAGCGAAATTTGATGTTGCTAAAAAAAAGTTTTTGACCATATTCCCATTTGATCTCGCAAATGTCCCAATTGACACGCCAGGATAAGTATAAAATCCTGGGAAAACATAACCGGAAATATAAGAAGTATACATTACTGCTAAATTGCTATCCTTATCAAACTTAATTTCTTTAGGGTATGTTACTAGTTGATTAAGTTGGGTACCCCCTACTTTGTACCAAATAAGGTTTCCATTAGCATCAAATTTGCAAAGAAACATATCGACCAAATCTCCCAAGATATTTCCAAATAAATTACATGGACCAAAGAATACAGAACTCTCCACTCGCCCTGTTAGGTAAACATTATTTTGGTTATCTAAAATAATCCCCGTTCCTTCATCACCAAATCCATTTGAACCAGCCGTTTTATACCAAAGTAAATCACCATGACAATTATATTTCGCTATGAATATATCATAACCACCAAAAAAAGTCATAAAGATGGTATCGCTAATATAGGCACTATTCAACATACGTCCACATGTATATACATTCCCATCGTTATCCACTTTCATATCAAAAACCTGCTCATCAGGATGATCTTGCCCAAGACCACCACCACCACCAATTGTAGAAAACCATTGCCAACTTTGAGAATTAACAGTTAGACAACTTGAAATAACTAAAATCAATATTATTAATTTTTTCATGATAAAAGTGCTTTTAAAAACTAGTTAGAAATGGATTTTAATTATTGAAGCTAAGATAGAGTTAAAAGTTTTGATTTTAGCAGTTAGCTAGAAAGTAGAAGTCTTAGTATCCAATAATTCTATGAAAGACTCGTTATCTAATTTCTAGCTATCAATTAGTCTACACTCTAATAAATCCCGCTATATTTGCGTTTCAATCACCATTATGAATAGTAGAATCACTTTATTGATTATCAGTTTTTTATACTTGTTATCACAAACTTCTTGTAAGAAAGACGAACTGCTTACGGATAGTGGTGCTTCTCTTTCTTTTTCTACAGACAGTATTTTGTTTGATACCGTTTTTGTGACAATTGGCTCTGTTACTAAGAATTTTAAAATTTACAATACTTATGATCAACCAATAAAAGTTTCGAATATCCATCTTGGCGGTGGTACAGCATCAAATTTTAGGGTGAATGTAAATGGTACGCCAGGCTATAATTTTAATGATTTAGAGATTAGAGCTGGTGATAGTGCTTGGGTATTTGTTGAAGTTACTGTTGATCCCAATTCACAAATATTACCTTATGTTATTGAAGATTCGCTTATGTTTGAAACTAATGGCAATCTACAAAAGGTAAATCTCGCCTCTTGGGGGCAAAATGCTCATTTTATTGTTGCTAATAGAAATCTAAACCCTACTAGTTCCTCTTCCATTAGATATGCATTAATTGATACTAACCTCAACGCATCCATTACATGGGACAATACGCTTCCCTATGTAATTTATGGTGGATATGCGGTTATTGATTCATCTCAAACACTTACGATAAATGCGGGAACACAAATTCATTTTAACAAAAATGCAGGTTTGTGGGTTTACAAAAGTGGAAGCTTAAAAGTAAAAGGAACAAAACAAGATCCAGTTGTTTTTCAAGGATTACGTCGTGAAGCATCATTTGTAGATGAACCAGGCCAATGGGATCGTATATGGATTAATGATGGTGGAGTAAATGAAATTGATTACGCAATCATTAAAAATGGCTTTATCGGTTTACAAACTGAAACAATTTCAGATCCTGCCCTCCCAACTTCATTAAAAATCACAAATACAATTGTTAAAAATATGAGCGGTTTAGGGGTGCTTTCAAGAGCATTCTCAATAAATGGATGGAATAATGTTTTCGCTAACTGCGGACAGTATTGCGCTGCATTTACCATTGGTGGAACCTACGATTTTACAAATTGCACTTTTGCAAATTATTGGACGAACGGTCAACGGAGTACTCCAACATTTTATTTGAATAATTATGCAACTGTTAATAATGTTGATGTTCATGTTCCTATGGATGCAAAATTTAAAAACTGTATTATTTATGGAAGTAATGACAATGAAATTGAAGTTGACATGATTAAGTCTTCTTCAGATTCGGTTTACAAATTCAGTAATCTATTAGTAAAAGTAGATAAAAAACATGATACTGGAAATGCGAATTATGTTCAAGTTATTCGAAACACGGATCCTAACTTTACAGAGACATCTAAAAATAAATACACTTTAGAAATTGGCTCACCAGCAATTAATTTTGGGGATGCCTCTTTTGTTGGAACAATCCCTTTTGATCTTGATGGTGCTTTACGCATTTTGGGTTCTGCACCAGATTTAGGAGCTTATGAGAAATAATAATCTTTTATTGAAATAATTAATATTATTGTTACCCCTAATACTGGTAATATACCTTTTAACAGTTTCGTATTCCCAATTTTGTTTGTTCATTTCCTTTTTACGCAAAAAAGAAACGAACCAAAGAAAAAGGCGCCAGCAAAACCAACCAACAATTGAACTTTCTATTAACTACAGTCGCTATTAAGTGAAATAAAAATGGCAGTGGTTTTTATTTTCTTCTTTGGTTAACCAATTGTCGGTTCGCTCTTTCGCTGGATCCTAGTCGCACATTCTTCTTAGTAATTTTCAATTCCTAATTTTAATTCTTAATTCTTAATTTATTTGACCCCAGCAGTACTTCTAATGCTCAAATTTTAGACATAGAAATGTTTCAAATTGTCAGAACAGGATTAATAGGATTACTAAGATTAAAATGATGATGAAAAAAAATTGAAAAAATATTATTGTTTGTTCGCAATCTTTGACATGATAAAAAAACCTATCAGTATCAGCAAAAGACGCCTAAGCTGGCATCGATACATTATTAGAAACGCTTTTATGAAAAATAATTTTAGAACTAAAGGTTTTTCATTGCCAGGTTCAGCATTCGTTGATGATACGAGGCCATGCGGCCATGAGCGTTATGAAAAGATTACCATTGCTATAATGTTGACACGCCGTGAGTGCGCGAAGGAGTTTTAATATTCTTTCTTTTATTTTTAAAAAATATCATTTTCATTCTATTTATGCTTTCTAATAAAATTAGAGAGGACTTTGAATGTTTTTAAATTAAAAATTTCATTGTATCAATTCCATCTGCATAATCGGATAAACCTGGTTGCTGACTAGTTCCGAAAGGCAAACCTCCTACTCCAACTCTGCATTGAATTTCTTCTTTAATCTCACTTAGTTTATTTTCTAATTCAGGAAGTGAACTGTAATATTCGAAATGTAAAACAGAAACTGGAGTTGATAGTGCTTCATTTTGTCGTACAATTAAATAATTGTTGGTAAGAAATTTTTCATCATTCAATAAAAA
>JANPGA010000051.1:0-17198 GCA_031423735.1 Bacteroidota bacterium
AAGAACACTTTTTGGAAAAGGACGATTATTAAATGTTTTATATAGCTTTTCAAGTAATTGTGTATTGTATTTGTACTCATTAATGTCAGAGTATTTATTTTTATTTAATCTAGCTTTATCTACCTTTTCTTTATTGCTACATATGGAACTGCAATAAATTTTGTTTTTTCTTCCTGAATATTCTTCTTTACAAATCTTACATATATGCCTATATAATCCATTTGAAGGATTCCATAGGTCATTAGCGTTTTCTGAAATTGTTTTTTTCATTCTAGCTTATTTTGTTCTAACAATGAGGGTTATCTTATGGTAATGAATTACAGGACTAACTTTTTTCCATAGTTGCTTTTTTCTTGTTAGATACTTTTAATAGAGTTTCTTGATTATCAGAAAAGTTTGAATTTTTAGAAATTGTAAAGTTCAGAATATCAGCTATTTCTGATGCGGATATGTTAGATAATTGAGTGACTTGGTCTACCAACAGA
The DNA here is from genome assembly GCA_031423735.1 of Bacteroidota bacterium. GTDB lineage: Bacteria > Bacteroidota > Bacteroidia > AKYH767-A > OLB10 > JANXSD01. The sequence continues at coordinate 486 of JANPGA010000051.1, forward strand.
AAAGGCATCAGCAATGATGCCTTTTTCTATTTCTGGAAATGATGGTTTTTTAGGAGGGGGTCATAGGTTCGTCCCGATAGCTTCATGGTATCCTGCGTTTGTAACTCAGGACATTACATCTAATTCCGCATAATAAGTTAATTAGACCTTACTACAAAGATATTCATGAGAACTAGATTTGTCCTGCGTTACAAACTCAGGACAGCGTAAGTAGAATAAATTTAGAATAAAGAATGCTACAAAGGGAGTGCGGCTGGGGTCAAGCAAAAGAGCGAACTGATAAATAATGTACCGATGCAGTATATAGGAAGCACAGTTGATGGAGTATTTCTTAATAGCCAAAATAGTTAGCACCAAGGTCGTTTATCAGTTGGTTTTGCTTGCGCCTTTTTCTTTGGTTCGTTTCTTTTTATGGATGATGCATTTGTTTTTCAATTGTATCCATGAGCTCACAAAAGTTCGGTTTGCGTAAAAAAGAAATGAACAAACAATTTTGGGACACAAAAATTTAATATTAACATAAATTCATACTGTCCTTTTTTAGCAAAATGGACATTCCATCTACTTTCGCATAATAACTGAAGTAGACCTTACAACAAAAATATTGATGCAAACCAAATTTGTACTGAGATACAAACTTAGGACATCAATCCTCTTAGTGTCTAACTTATTAATGATTTATAAGCAATATCATACTTTGTTATTCTTCATGAAAAAGTTGATGGCTTTTAAATAAAAGCTAATAAATACAATACTATTTCAAATTAAAAAATCTTCGCATTTTGTTACGCTTATCCTTTAATTTCTCACGAGGTTTTTCACTGTCAAATTCTTTCAACTTCTCAAATGCTTCCTTGGTTTCTGGTGGAATTTTACCATCATAAGAAATTTTGTAATACGAAAAACCATCAAACGGAACTTTGCTTGAAGATGGTTGAATTTTAACTCGGTCGATCAGACTGCCATCTTTAAAATAATTTTTAAATACTTCTTCACGATTTTTCACCAACTTATCAAACTTACTTTTAATAGTATTCTCCCCTACAAATGCTACGCATCTTTCTTGCATGGTAAACATCATTTTATCGTTGATTTTCGTATGTAAGTATTGTACAAACATTGAATCCTTCACCGACATTTTTTCCACATTGATCGAATCTTTCGTAGAAAAAGAAGATGCTTCCATATCATATTTTTTCAAGTAATATTTTTTCTTAGCTTCGAAAAAAGAAATGTACTCTTTTTCTTTATCACTATATTGAAAAGGAAATACTTCAATAGAAGCATTTGGATTATCTTTTAGAAAATCTGCGATAGTTCTCAGGAACTTCTCATTCTCGGGCATTAGTGTAGCTACATGCAACTGCCAATTAAATGCAAGCGTTTTCTCTATCATGTTTTCCACAGTTTTTACTTCTAAACTATAGGGACTTGTTGCTGGCTTAATTAATATATTAGTGATGATATCAAACACTACATCCTTTAAATGGAACTTAGGATCTTTTAAGTTACCTGTAATGGGGATCTCATAATCAATGGCATTTCCCCGTTCGCGCACAAAGAACATGAACAATTTTAAAGGTAGCCATTTATTCTTATTGCTCTTGATACGTTTCGTTATCCTCGGGTCAATTACAAGCAAATGGTTATTGCTATTTATAGCCCCATTCTTTACATTCCATTTGCCAATAAATTCAATGCTCCCTCTATCAAGCGGAAAAGAAGTAAGTGAAATTAGATAAGGATTAAATAGAGTGGCGTTCATTTTTTCTAGGTTGTAACTTAACTCAAAATCAGAACTATCCTTTGGGTTAATGCTTAATACAATCTTTAGGTCACCAAATGGTTTGATACCTGACTTTAATTCAACCTTTACTCTTTTGTTGTTGCTGTTCACAGAGTCTGCAACGATCGTTAAAGGATTAGCAGCCACGGAAAATTTCTCATTTATAGAATAATTATTATAATGTAAATCCGCTTTGTAAATACTAAGCCTGTTTATTTTATAATCGCTTTCGAAGAAATTTTTGGAGAGTAACTTTACATACCTAGCGATCTCGATAATAAGGTTAAATTTCTCAGGATCTTTGGCGGTGCCTTTTACATTCGCCCCGCCTTTTCCAAAAATGTTCTGTATATTATCTAAATGATCGTATTTCTCATATTTTACGAATGGATGAAAAAGAGATACAGAATCAATCATGTACTTTTTTTTGAGGGGGTTCAGTTGATTGATTGCGAGTACAAATTTATCAAATGAAGCAAAATCTTCCGCTCTTGATTTGCCAAAATGAAAATCGCTGATCATTACATTACCATGCGCATCAAGGTTGCGACTTTCTTTTAAACTTCCTCTCGCCTTTACATCGGCATCTACATAAGCTCTGAATGTACCATAATTGGTTAATGCTTTCATATATTGTTCTATTATATTAAGATCAAATTTCTTAATGACAATAGCAGTTCTATATTCTAACAATGCTGTATTTATATTGAAATGTCCTTGTATATGTCCGCTACCAATTCCCGCATCAAATGAAAATTTGGTATTAATTGTATCTGCATTCCAATGTATACCAGTAGATTCAATGTTCACATTCTTAATCGCATAATTAATAGGAGTCATTTTCTCGTGGAACACAAAGATTCCATCTTCTACTTTAATTTTTAGAAGGTTAAAATGTACGGGAGTCGTATCTTTTTTAGCTTTGTCAGGATTCTTTGAAAATTTTTCTATAAGGTCTGTAAAATTAAAAACGATTTTTTTTAGCTGGATAACTGTTATTATAGGTTTGCTGAGTGTAAGATTCTCAATTTCGTATTCTTTCGAAAATAATTTGCTGATGTTCAGTTGAGCGCTAACTCCATCACAGGAAAGAAATGAACTATCACTTTTGTATTCATAAAATTTAAAATTATCGAAATGGACATATCCAGTAAATGGATTCACATAAGCCCAGTCCATTGTAATTTGCCTGCCAGTATATTTTTCATCGTATTTTTCAACTATGTATTTAGCGATGGGTGAAATGAAAACAATGATGAGAATAAATAGTGCTACCATAATACTTATTGCAACAAGTATTATTTTTAGTATCCTATTTCTCTTTTTTTTTATGTTTATGAACATTCATTTATTATTTATTCCGACTAACTACTAGATCGCTTCAAAGTAATTTTCTTAATCTCCATTATTTATTTTAGTATTTGGGAAAGTGTAATACCTCCAAATTAGATTTAATATGCAGTGCCAAATTTAAAGTTAATTATGTTATCAAACAATGACTAATAGAAAACTAACATTTGAGTTGAAACTCAAGATTATTAATGAAGCAGAAAAAATGATAGTATTTTCATTCTGTTTCTCTATTTTGGGAGGATTTAAAAAATTAATAAATGTTTTTAGGTCACTAAGAAACAATCTTTCAAAAAACTAAGGATTAATGGAGTATTGCCAGGCGTTTTAAGAATTGATTTTTTTATTAATGAGTTTACTTTTAATAGTATTAAATTGCAAATCATAAAACAAAAAAAAGTATTCAACATTGCTGTTGAATACTTTTAATAAATGTAAACAAATTGATTACTTAGAATTTGGAGCCGATGATTTTTTTTCATCTAGTTTTTTGTTGTTCTCTTTCTCATGATCTAATTTTTGTTCAGAAGCTTTTGAGTTTTGTGTTGATTTGTCTTGTCCGTCTTTTGAATGAGATGCATGTTTGTCGTCACTTTTCATTCCCTTTTGATTTTTGTCCATTTGAGTTTTATTTATGATGAAGATGTATTTCTTCAACTATGTAAAGATTAATACATTTGCTTATTAAAGTATTACATAATTTTGTAAAATAATTATGTAATTTTCAGAGTATGTTTACTTTAAATTTAAGAAATTTATTTTTTGAAGTCACAAATTCGAAACCTAAAGCTTCTATTTTCTTAATGGAAACTTAATTTTATTTCTGTGGTTTTATGATTGGTTTTAATTCTGTTAGATTTTTTTTACTCTAAAAAAACTCTCTAATTACGTCTTCACATATGCAAATTTTAAATACTGTTAGAAGTTTCCAAAAAAAATAAATTTAATTTTTTGGTGAAGTTATTTTTCTTGATTAAAGGTGAAAGTATTAAAAAATGCTCTTTCGATTTTTCTTTAAAACATGGAATCTTTATTACGCTTCTACCAAATTGTCACGCATAGATTTTACTTTATCGTGGTCAGCTATTATAAAAGCGTTTTGTATTTTAATCATTTTTAACAGTTCAGATGTAATATCTTGCATCTTATTACGAAGTACTTTGTTATAAGTACCAATAGCTACCTCTTCACCATGCTCACATGAATTAAGTATTGTCTTCCGGTCTTTGCCAGTTAGTGCTGCTTTTACATCCATCCATACGCGAAAGAACTTTCCCGAAGTCATAGTGCCTTCAGCTATTTTGCCACCAAGCTTTTTAACTTCAACTTCTAATTCTTGTTTGCTTTTTTTACTAGTTTGAATAAATGCAGCAAACATTGATTTTAAATCCAATTCTTGGGTTTCCTTTGATGCAGTTTCATAACCTTCAATTCTATCATTGTTAATGGTGATGAGTGTGTTTAACACTTCTATTGTTTTTTCTTTTTCCATGTTTTTAATTTGATTTTAAAAATAATTAGTAATTGAATTTTAGTGTTTATTATTTTTTTATAGTATTATTTAGCCAAACTCTATTTTCAATCGCTACCATTCCTTGCTCTTTAGTTAAACCAGTTGTATTTGTATCGGGTTCGCCTGAATTGGCTTGAAATTCAAAAAATGAGTTTTTCCATGTATTCTGGATTTTCTCCGCGCATTTTTTGTTTGATTATGTTACCATAGGCTAGTCTTGCTTGTTCAACGGATATTTTATTTGTGATAATGTCGTTGGCTAAGTTGAGAGCTAAGAAGTTATTCGCCTCTTTGTCACATCTTACGCTTATCGTTCCTTGAGTGCGGTCGATTACTATGCTGCCATCAAACATTGCTAACTCGTCCATTTTTGTCTGTGGCACTTTATACATGATTGTTGTTTGCATCATGTCCGTATGTTCGATAGGGAAATTATGTTTTGATTCCACTTTGGTAATACTTATTTTTTTCCAAACACCAGCATTTGTCCAAATCAATTCATCAGCCATAATACCATTTGGTTTGCCATACTTTTTTGTTATTTCTTCAACTGCCATTTGACATGATTTAGGCCAATTGTAAACATTATTTATATCTCTACCTTGTTTTGTGCCTTCGGCGCCTTCCATGTTTTGATATATGTCAGCAGCTGATGCGTTATTACTTAATTGTGCAAAGTCGCAACTACTCATGGTACTCGCTATTGTTACTGTGAGCAATAGCATTAACGAACAATTTTTCATTTTAAGTTGCTTATTAGGTTTAATGAGTTTTTGATTTCATTGGAATCATTTTCCCAAATAGGTCTATGTGTTGTCCTTCTTTCATCATCATTTTTGTACCATCTTTTTTCATAAAGTATCCATTACTCATGATGATTGTTCCATTTTTAAGAGTTACATCCTTTTCCATCATTTTCATTGCCCCATCTTTCACCATTATCATTTTTCCGTTTTGCAACATATAACCATCAGGATGACTTTTCACTTTATTTTGAGGCATCTTTGAATCTCTATTTTCTTTTGTTTCTTGATGAATGTGATTATCCATGTTTGTGTCTTTGTTCATTGTTCCGTTTTGATCATAAGGATTATTCCCATCCTGATTTTGATTATTGTTTATGTTATTATTTGGAGTTCGATTCATTCCATCATTTGTTTTATTGATATTAGATGGAACCATTTTGTAATTTGTTGAGTCGGACTGTGCATAGACACTTACAGAGATTAAAATTGCTGATATTACTAAGATTAAATTTTTCAATTTTGGTTTATTTTAATTATATTTAAATTTATTGGATTACATTAAATTAAAAAGTCTCCTTTTTAGAACCTTTAAATCTGTTTTCATTAGGAGTAGAATCAGATGGTGTCTTTTTTAATTCATTGGAATCTTCATCCTCTTCAATTTCTTCTTCACCATTTGTAGAATCAGTAGGGTTGTCTTTAGAGGTTGCGTTTGCCTCTTTGTTTTTTGGTTCTTCCATTTCAGATTCTTTGTTTTGACTTTCCTGATTTGGGTCGTTAGGATCGGGTTTTTGATTGTTATAATCCTGATTTGTTTTTTCTTTTAACATGGTTTCATTTTGTTGATTACCACTTTCACTTTGATTTTTTTCCATTTTAATTGGAATTTATATGTAACTCAGTTATTACTCATTAAAAGTTATTGGGGAAGGTTATAGAGCCATTTTAATGTTCATTAATTTTTGGTAAATCATAATTCTATTTCATATTGAATAAAAAAGATGTGCCACTTCTTATGATTATGTTAGAATTTTAATTCTAAAGAAAGTGAGGAATGAATTACACAAATGGGGAAGATTATCTTACGAAACTAATTTGAATGAATATTTAAAACACTTTTTTAATTTTTAAGAGGGGATAGTTTTATCTCGAAACAAAAAAAGGAATGGTTTCTTAAATTTAAAATTAGATTTTTTTAATGCAAAGATTTGAACAAACTAGTGACATTGTCAATAATTTGGATTGGTGATTATTTAAGTATGCTTTATTGCAAGAAAATTTGAACTTGATAGAGCATAATACGATCTTCATTACAATGTTTCATTAATTGAGAAATGGGGTCAGACCGATATTGAATTACGCAATATTTTTTAGGCGTATGAACACTTGCCATTTTAGGTGATACATCATTTCCCTTAATAAAATCTTATTTCATTCCGAAACAAACGAAATGCGCTTGCGTTTTTCTTTGAATACATTCCAAGTAAAAATAATTGGAAGAGCTTTTATAATAATTGAGAAAGAATTGATTATGTATACTTGAGGGTATACACCGAAATAAAGGCACATAACGCTATCAATAATAACCCAAAAACTAAAAGCAGTAATTATAGCGTTACGAGCCCAAGTTTGTTTATCTTTAAATGGATAATAAGAAATGTATGCTAATAGAATATAACAGCAAGTAATTGTTGCTCCTAATGGTGCATAAATAAAAACACGAAATGGTTCTGCTTGTGGAGGGAATTTAGAATTGTGCCAGAAGACTTCCGCAAGCATTTCATTATATTGTCGAAAAATGAAATTATTACCATTGAGTGCAAAACCAATACCTGCCAAGGCAAACACTAAACTTGTATAAAACAACCAACGTTGCCAAAATATGAAAGAAGGGACTATAGAATTGTTTGTCATTAATTATTTGAAAGCTTGTCACTAAATTTTTTTTTAAATAGCTCTGTATATAATGCCTCTGTGCTTTATACTAAAAAAGTATGCCATAATTTCCCATGCTATCCTTAGTTTGCAAAAAAGAAAATTACATTTACTTTTACATAATAAATAAAAACCATATTACATAAAAAAATTATAATTCAAACTAGAATTGTCATGTTTTACAAACTCAATTTAGCGTGAAATATATTAAGAATCCAAATTAGTAATATTGATTACTAACCATGCTGTCCTTAGTTTGTAACTAAGGACATTCAAATAATTTTGCGAAATAGAACAAAATTGCATGCGAATAATTTCAATGGAAGACTACTTGTTAAAACAATTTAAATTCTGCTTAAATTTAGTTTATTCCTTAGTTACAAACTCAATGCTCCAAGCGTTTATTTTTTAGCTTTTTTTAATCTTAAAGGAATCGATAAAGTTTGAAAACTCTTTATTCCTTCAAACAATCTCAATCAATCTATAACTTGTACTTCTGCCACCAGCATTTTCTTTTTCCAATATTTTTTGATCCATTAAATTTTGGATATCGCGCATTGCGGTGTCTTGCGAACAATCATTAATTTTTGCCCATTTCGAAGATGTTAATTTACCCTCAAATCCGTGCAATAATTTATTAATCATCATCTTCTGACGATCACTCAAACTTTTAGTATGTAAGAAATCCCAGTAACGCGATTTCATAATGATACTCGAAAGTATTTCTTCTGATGAAGCTAATGCCCGCTCTAAACATACAACAAACCATTCAATCCATTCAGTAATATCAAGCGAGCCTTTTTGTGTTTTTCCTAGGATATTATAATACTGTTTGCGCTCTAATCTTATTTGCGACGACATACTATAAAAGCGTTGAGGTATTTCATCTGCTCGTGTTAATTGCATATCAGCAATCGCTCTTGCAATCCTACCATTTCCATCATCGAAAGGATGAAGTGTAACAAACCAAAGATGTGAAACGGCAGCTTTTAACAAAGGATGTAGTTCCGACTTCATGTTAAACCATTCCAGAAATATTTTCATTTCTTTTGATAGCAGATTCGAATCTGGAGCTTGAAAATGAATTTTTTCTTTACCCATTGCCCCAGAAACAACTTGCATAGGATCATCTAGATTATTATTTCGCCATTTGCCAATTACCATTTTAGGTGATTTATTTTTTTCTAATGGGAATAACAAATTATGCCAATTAAAAAGACGCGATTTTGTTAATGGCAGTAGAAAAGATTGTGTAGCATCAAGCATCATTTCTACTACTCTATCTACATATCGATCAGATGGAACAAGGCCAGCTATTTCTATTCCAAGTCGTCTTGCTACTGACGATCGAACTTGATCTGGATTAAGTAATTCGCCTTCTATCTCATTGGATTTTAATACTTCAAGAGTTATTGAACGCAATATTGCTTCCGATTGCAGTTGAAATCCGATGCCTTCCATTCGTCCGATAAGCCTTCCTTGCTTTTGGGTTATTTTAGTAAGAAGTTTAAGAAGCCTTCCTTCTTCCCATATAAAATTTGGCCAGTCTTTATGTTGATGTATATACATATTCTCCGCATTTATTACCGCAAATATACTAATTTTAAATCGAAATCGCAATTATTCACCAGAAATTATGCGGAGATTAGATGATTTAATCTCCGCATCCTATTTGCATTAATAGATAATTATTCTTAATATTTTATCTCTTTGTATTTTAATCTCTCTGCTTTCAATCTGTTATTTATACTTTTGCCTCGAAATAAATTATAGTGCAGAAGCATACTACCCTCGAACGCGTTTCGGCAGCCGGTTTACTAGTTACTCTTGGAATTATCTATGGCGACATTGGTACTTCTCCACTTTATGTAATGAAGGCGATTGTTGGGTTAACAGCAATAAATGAAACAGTAGTTATTGGAGGTATCTCGTGTATTTTTTGGACACTTACTTTACAAACAACTCTAAAATATGTAATTCTTACGCTTCGTGCCGATAACAAGGGTGAAGGAGGGATTTTCTCTTTATATGCTTTGGTGCGCAGAAGGAAAAATAAGTGGTTAGTGTTTCCCGCAATTATTGGTGGCAGTACGCTAATCGCAGATGGAATTATTACTCCACCTATTTCTGTGTCGTCAGCCGTTGAAGGATTGCAAAGTATTAGACCAGATATTCCAACGATACCTATTGTTATTGGAATTATTACTTTGCTTTTTATTATTCAACGTTTCGGTTCAAATTTAGTAGGTAAGTTTTTTGGACCGATGATGATGATTTGGTTTGGGATGTTAGGAATTTTAGGATTCATTAATTTGTTGGGTAATGAACATATTCTTGCAGCAATAAATCCTTATTATGCATATCAATTACTTGCAAATTATCCTGGAGGCTTTTGGCTTTTAGGTGCGGTTTTTCTTTGTACAACCGGAGCCGAAGCTCTTTATAGTGATCTCGGTCATTGTGGGAGAAATAACATTCGAGTTAGCTGGATTTTTGTTAAGATATGCTTGTTACTAAATTATTTCGGTCAAGGTTCCTGGTTAATAAATCACGAAGGACAATTACTAAGTGGAAGAAATCCATTTTATACATTGATGCCAGAATGGTTCTTGCCAATTGGAATTACTATCGCAACTGTAGCAGCCGTTATTGCTAGTCAGGCTTTAATTAGTGGCTCCTTTACATTGATAAATGAGGCAATACGATTAAATTTCTGGCCCAAAGTAAAAGTTGTTTATCCTTCTGAATTACGTGGTCAATTATATATCCCTTCCATTAACTGGATTTTATATGTTGGTTGTGTTGGGGTTGTATTATACTTCCGTGAATCATCTGGAATGGAAGCCGCTTATGGTTTAGCAATTGTTTTAACGATGTTAATGACAACGTTGCTTTTAACCTATTATTTATACCTCAATAAATTCCCAATAATTGTTCCTGCAGCTGTATTTATTATTTACGGATGTTTAGAGTCAGGTTTTTTAATAGCCAATCTCGATAAGTTTGAACACGGAGGATGGGTCACCCTCGCAGTAGCATCCATATTAATTATTGTAATGCTAGTGCTTTATTACGCTAGAAAAATTCGAAATAGGCTTGTGGAGTTTGTTAAAATTGATGAGCAATTACCACTTATAAAAGCATTAAGTGAAGATGAGTCTATTCCAAAGTATGCTACACATTTAGTGTATCTTACCAGTGCAAATTATAAAAATGAAATTGAAGAAAAAATTATTTTATCCATATTAAATAAGCAACCAAAACGTGCAGATTTGTATTGGTTTGTGCATGTTGATGTATTGGATGAACCTTATACACTCGAATATAAAGTGAACGAATTAATGCATGATAAAGTTATTCGCATTGATTTTAGAATTGGTTTCAGGGTTGATCCTCGTGTTAATTTAATGTTCCGACAAGTGGTTGTGGATATGGTTCAAAATAAGGAGGTGAATATTATAAGTAGATACCCTTCTTTAAACAAAAGAAATCTTGTAGGCGATTTTCGTTTCGTAGTAATGGAAAAGTTCTTATCGTTGGATAATGAATTGCCATGGGTGCAAAAAATAATTATGGATATCTATTTTATGCTTAAGAAAGTTTCTCTTCCAGAAGAACGAGCTTTTGGTTTGGATACTAGTTCCGTTACCGTGGAAAAAGTGCCATTGGTAGTAAGCCCGATAAAGGGATTAAAGCTAAAACGAATAAGCTGATAATTGTTGATTCGGTTTTTTATCTAAATCATTCGAGAAATTATATTATTCCCAGAGATTAATACAACAAAATTTTGCTATAATAAATGAAATTCAGATTAGACAACTTGTATTGTATTTACAGGTTTTTTATACTTTATTTCCTAAACCGCCTATTTTTTTGGGGTGATTTCAAAAAAAATGTGCTTTTTTCGGCTTAGACCCCCTAAAAAATAGGGGTATGAAGAAAAAAAGGATACTTTTTATTGCATTTTTATAAAAAACCAGCATATATTTGCCACCGAATTGAGATTTTCATGATTTTATGAAACAATTCTAATTTGAAATCGTAAAAAACAACTTCTAAATTTTAAAAGAAATACCATGGCGATTCTTCGTTTTAAAGCACTTGAAAGTAGTATTAACCGAACACCAATTGCAGTAATCCCACCTTCTAATAAGGCTTCTGATTACTACGCAACAAATGTATTCGATAAGGAAAAGATGCATAAGTATCTTTCTAAAGATGTTTACAAACAAGTTCTTGAAGCAACCACATCAGGACAACGTATTGACCGTAAAGTAGCAGAATTAGTTGCAACAGCTATGAAAACTTGGGCAATATCAATGGGTGCAACTCATTATACACATTGGTTCCAACCTCTAACAGGTTCTACAGCTGAAAAGCATGATGCTTTCTTTGAATTGAGCGATGAACAACGTCCAATGGAAGCCTTTAGTTCAAGTGCATTAGTGCAACAGGAGCCAGATGCTTCATCATTCCCAAATGGGGGAATAAGAAATACCTTTGAAGCAAGAGGATATACAGCTTGGGATCCAAGTTCCCCTGCATTTGTTATGGAAGGACCGGGTGGGAAAACATTATGTATTCCAACCATTTTTGTTTCTTATACAGGCGAAACGTTAGATTTTAAAGCTCCGTTATTAAAAGCACTTTCCGCATTAAATCAAGCAGCAATTCCTGTTTGTCAATATTTTGATAAAAACGTATCACATGTTTGGTCTACACTAGGAATTGAACAAGAATATTTTTTAGTGGATATTGATTTATTTAATGCTCGTCCAGATTTAGAAATGACTGGTCGTACTTTATTTGGAGCAAATGCAGCGAAATCACAACAGTTAGATGATCATTATTTTGGATCAATTCCATCACGTGTTTATGGTTTCATGGTTGATTTGGAAATCGAATCCTTAAAATTGGGTATTCCTTTAAAGACTCGTCATAATGAAGTTGCACCATCACAATTTGAATGCGCTCCAATATTTGAAGATATTAATTTGGCCGTTGATCATAATTCATTATTAATGGATTTGATGGATAAAATAGCTCGTAAACATCACTTCAAAGTGTTATTGCATGAGAAACCTTATGCAGGAATGAATGGCTCAGGAAAGCATAACAATTGGAGTATGTCTACGGATACCGGGAAAAATTTATTATCGCCAGGAAATTCTCCAAAAAGTAATCTTTGGTTCTTAACATTCTTCATTAATATTATTAAAGCTGTTCATGAACATGCTGATTTAATGCGTGCTGGAATTGCTTCAGCAAGTAACGATCACCGACTTGGCGCGAACGAAGCTCCTCCTGCAATTATGTCTATCTTTTTAGGTGGGCAATTATGTGCGGTACTTGATGAAATAGAAAAATCTGTAAAGGATAAAAAGATGACTCCCGAAGAGAAAACAGCGTTAAAACTGAATATCGGTAAGATTCCCGAAATTTTATTAGATAATACTGATCGTAATCGTACTTCTCCTTTTGCTTTTACAGGAAATAAATTTGAATTCCGTGCAGTAGGCTCATCAGCAAATTGTGGTCATCCGATGACTATTTTAAATACTATTGTTGCTGATCAATTAAAAAAATTCCATGTAGAAGTTGAAGGTCTTTCAAAGAAAGGAATGAAAACTGATGAAGCAATTTTAAAAGTCCTTCGAAAATATATTGTTGAATCAAAATCAATTCGATTTGAAGGAAATGGCTATGGCGAAGAATGGAAGAAAGAAGCTAAGAAACGTGGATTAAGTAATGTTACAACAACTCCAGTTGCACTAGATGCATTCTTAAGTAAATCTACCATGAGTTTGTTTGAACGTAATAATATTTTTAATCACCGCGAATTAGAAGCTCGCCATGAAATTATGCTTGAAACTTATATCAAGAAAATTCAGATTGAATCACGTGTGATGGGTAGTGTGGCCATTAATCATATTTTGCCTGCAGCAATTAAATATCAAACAATGCTTCTTGAAAATGTAAAAAGCATGAAAGATATTGGATTGCCAAAAGATACTTCAATTGCACAAGTAGAGCTTATTAAAGAAATATCTTCTCATCTTATTGTTATTAAGAACAATGTAGATGCAATGTTGGTAGCAAGGAAAAAGGCTAATTCGGTTGAAGATATTCGAAGTCGTGCTATTGAATATTGTGAGAAAGTAAAATCATATTTTGAGATAATTCGTTATCATGTTGATAAGCTAGAGTTAATTGTTGATGATGAAGCTTGGCCATTACCAAAGTATCGTGAGATGGTTACCATCAGATAATTGATAAAATAAATTCTTAGAAATCCATGTATGAGTAAAATCGTACATGGATTTTTATTTTAAATTAAAATGCTCGTTTCGCTAAAATCCTAAAAGTAATTGCTTGTAAAACTTGAAGGGATGAAGCAAAAATTATTGCTCCACTTATACCATACCTAGGAAACACAAATGGCAGAATTAGAAGGTTTAGGAAAATAATAATAAGATTTACATAAAGTACTTGTTTTTCGACTTTCATTTTGTACAAGCTGTAAATGTACGCAATGCTAAAAAAAAATGGAACAATAAAAATAAATCCTCCAATGAGAATGTAACTAGTAATTTCAAATTGATACAATTCAGATAATATATATCCAATTGTAATTACTAATGCTGGAGCCGATAGTCCACCAATAAATAAAAGTTTCAAAGCTATTTTATTTATGCTTTCTTCACTTAGCCGATAAAGATTTTTTACAAAAGGTTGAAGTATAAAATAACCAATTGATTGACTCATTAACAACATACTCATCAATATTTGATAAAATGCTAGTTCTGTAGATGGGAGAAAATGCGTTGCCAGTAGTTGATCAACTCTTGAATGTAATAATCCTGCAAACCCGATTAAAAATAAGAGGGAAGATTCTTTTAATTGTGTAAAATCTAATCCTAAAGAGAATGATGGTATGTAATCATTATGATTAAAAACTATCATTATGATAGCTTTGAGAATTTCTGCAAGCGCAAACCATTTTAATAAATCTAAAGTTGAAATATTGCCTTGCCAATATTTGAAAATTAGAAGTAATGCAAGTCCTGTAGTTAATTCAATGAAGATATTAAACTCAATTTTTCTTTTCCAAATAATTACGGCGTCATAGGATTGGTAAATAAAACGACAAAGTAACCATAAGAACATCCAAAGCGAGCGGTACAATCCAAAATATGGAAGAGCAATAAAACTTAATCCAATTAAAATTACAATTGGAAGTCGAGCTGTAATAGAAGATTTAAAGTCTGATGTGCTTTCAGAAGGATTATTACTAAATTTTCGAAGTAGAAACTCTTTCGATCCATAAGCAGCGAAATGCGCACCAATATTTAGCCATAGCAAAACTTGTACATAATCACCCCAAAGTAGCGATCCATAATTACGAACAATGATTAATGAAATTAACAAACTAAATACTGGAGTTACTCCTGCATTCATACCTGTCAAAAAAATACTAAAGAACCTTTTTTTGTTCTTAGATTTGGTAAAAATCTCGGTAGCGTCGGACAGTTTCATCAATCATTGGGACTTCGGGAGTTTGTAATAGTGACGAAGCGCTTAGCAAAGTTACAATTTTATCATGCATTGCACTATAGCCTTCGCATACATGTACATATCCAGGTACAGGTGTATGGCCAACTTTTCCACATATTACATGTAGCCCTGCATAGTTTGCTTCAAGCATAGCGTGTGATGAGGCTTCGTATTTACTTGGATGCACAAATATTTTTCCTTTGCGAATAAAATTTAATATTTCAGGATTAGGAATAGCTCCAAGAAGATGAATGCTCGATCGAATACCTTTTTCATCAATCATTAATTGTAAATCATCTTTGCCTGTTCCATCACCTGCAATAGCAGCATTTAAATTTGGAAATTTAATTTTTAATTGCTCAACTAATCGAACAATTAAATGATACTGTTTTAGTTCATAGATGTTGCCAACGCATACAAGGTCATATTGTTTTTCAATGTTTTCAAAAGGATTGTAGATATTAGGATTAATGCCAATTGAAATCACAGCATCTGTTTTCTTTCCTGTAGATGCAGTATAAACATTTGATGAAAACGTTGAATTAGCAATAATTTTTGTGCTAGAGTTTTTTAATAGTGATAAATAATTATTACTTGGTAATGCGTCCTGACCAAAAATACTTGCTATATGTAGGAAATTATATTTTGCAGAAAATTGATCTCCTAAATAGGCTGTAGCTGTTAGCCAACAACTATGGATTACAATATTCTTATGTTTCTTTCTAATTTTTTCAAATGCATTTTTTATTTTTCTAAAAGTTAAAAAACGAAATATTCCTTTTTTGTTTTTTCCACCTGCACTATAAACTTTTATTCCTTTCCATTCATACCAACCTTCATTAAATGGATATTGTAAACTTAATATTGTTATATTTTGAGTGCCTATTTCTTTAGATAGAGCCAATATATATCCTGATAACCAGGGTAAACAATTTACATCGGCTTCATTAGTTGGAAAACCTGGTGTTATAAGTACTAAATGTTTATTTGATTGTGAAGAGTTTCCACCCATTCTGTAAGTCTTTGATGTATGTAAGCCTATTTTGCTGAATTAATTTTAAATAAATTAATCCTGGTTTTTTGTTTGAGAATTGAGCATTAAATCGAATGGGATTATACAATAAAAGTGATCCTGTTTTTATTTTTGTTTCATCAGCAGACCATAAACTTATTATTTCATGAGTGGAATCGTAAGTTTTTAATGCACCATCAATAGCAAAGGTATAAATAGAAGTGATAGGAAATTTATTTAATTCCTTTGAAATATTAATTTCTTCTTGTTGATAACGATAGAAGGGCAATATCGCTCGATAACTTAAAGCTGATTGAATAGCAAATAAAAATAATAGAACTAATAATCGCCCTGTTCGGTTTTTAAGATGATTAAAACCTAACTCAAAACCTGGATATAACATCAAAAGTAAAATGGGAAATGCTAGGAGCAAAAATCTTAAATTTTGAAATGGTATTCCTGCTAAAAAAACAAGGTAAATTATGATTGAAAATAACCACCATTTGGATGTAATTAATTTATTAGGGATCGTGAACCAAATCAATAGTATTGTAATTATACAGAACCCAGGATGTATTATTAAAGCTAGAACATAAAAGATATTTAAAAACTTATAATTTAAAACTCCATCAATATTATCAAAGTAGTGTTTGAAAAGGTTCATTGGTGACCAATTTATAAGCCAAGGATGATTTACAAAGCCATCACTAATATTATTTTTTAAATACAACGAGGGTGCAAAGGATAAAATTATCACCACCATGCAAATTAGTAGAAATGAAATTTTACTAAAACTAGCTGTTTTAAAGATTGGAAT
>JANPGA010000052.1:0-8709 GCA_031423735.1 Bacteroidota bacterium
TGTCGGACTTATAATTGGAGGTACAGCCGGTTGGCTTAAAAGTAATGGGATGGAAATTTCTATTGGAAAGTTAATGGCTTATTTAATATTTATTTTATGTTGTTTTCAAATCTATATTTCAATTCCTCAAACTGTTGCTGAAGAAAAATGGTATTATGTAATTATGATTTTTGCAATACTATTACTTGTAGTTAGACTAGGAAATTTCATCTCAAAATTTAATATCTTTTCAAAGAAAATTAATATCCCTGTTGACTCTTATGTACGTCGTTTTATTGAAATTTTTAATAGCTTTCCAAAGTTGGTTATTATATTAATATTTTCTGGCTTCTTTAAACCTTCAATCAGCTTATTGATTTTTCTATTGATAATTACAGGATGGTCGGATTTCGCTAGAATTATTAGAGGAGAATTTATAAAGATTTCTACTTTAAATTATATTGATGCAGCGAAACTCACTGGTGCCTCTAATAAAAGAATTATTCTTAAACATATATTGCCAAATGCTATAGTGCCAATTACAGTAGCTTTTATTTACATTTTTGCTTCTTTTATGTTACTAGAAGCAAGTTTAAGTTTCATTGGTGTTGGTTTGCCAGCCCAACAAGTTACATGGGGTTCTATTTTAGCCTCTGGCAAGGAAAATTTGAATGCTTGGTGGCTTATTTTATTCCCAGGATTGCTGCTTACTTTAACAATTACTTGTTTTCATAAATGTGCTGAAACAATACAGAAACAATTTAGGTAATTAAATTTTATTACAATTTTTTAGTGTATTGTTTAATAAATTTAATAGTATTTCAGATATGAAATTGAAAACTTAAGATTACATCACCTAAAAAAATAATTTTTAATATTAATGAAGCAATATTATAAAATGGATTGAAATACTTATGATGAAAAATTATGAGTAAATATAAGTGTGGTGTAGTATTTTAAAATAGTACACCACACTTTTTTCATTTATTTTATTTAATAGTAAAAACAATATTTGAAACTGGCATTTCAACTCCTGCATCATTTTTTGCAGTTACTTCCTTTAAAAAAACGGTGTCGCCTGGTTTCATACTGTCCATTGCTTTTCTAGCTAAGAAAGGTATTCCTGCATTGCCAATACCAAATTCCTGCGTTTGTAGCGGATTCATGGTGATCATGGTTAATGTGAATTGTTGCAACGAATACAACTTTTTATCATTTCCAATAACTTGTAATGGTGTAAAGTCAGCCCAAGCTTTGGCATCTTCAATTGTTACTTTATTGCTCCCATCTTTATCTACATTAAGATGGCATTTTACTATCATTGGCTTTGCTTTAGAAGCGGCCTTAGCATTTGACTTTGGCTTTTGTTGTGCTGATATGCTTCCTGTTCCCAATAGGCCAATAAATATTGCCATTAATACAATTCTGTTGATTTTCATATAAGATTGGTGTTATTTTAGACGAAATTAGGAAAGGTTTTTGGCTTCTTTTAATATTAAGCAACTTTTTTTTATTCAAGACGTAAAAATTCTTGTTTATGACCTACATTATCTATTTATTTAACCACATCTTTAAAAGAAGGATGAGATTTAAACAATTTTGTATTTTATCCCTACTTGTCTTTCAAGGTGAGTTTGCCATAGCTTCTTTTAATCTACAGGAAGAAAAGGCGTTTTTATTAGATCATCCTAAACATGATACTAGTCGAGTAAATACGCTTCAAAATCTTTGTTATTACTATCGTTCCAATAATCCAATTATCGCATTACAATACGCTGAAGAAGCTTTTTCAATTTCTAAAAAGTTGAATTATGGTTTTGGTATTGTTTACAGCTTAAATCATTTAGGAACTATCTATAAAGATAAAGGTCAACTCCAACGATCTTTAAATTATTATTTGAGTGCAGTGCGGATGTCAAATAATAATGATCCTAAGGTTCAAAAAGGAGTGTCTTTAGCTTTAAATAATATAGGATTAATTTATGAGCAAAGAGGCAATTATGAATTAGCGAAAAATTATCTTGAAAAGGCCCTTAAAATTGATTTGTCATTAAAATACAATAGAGGAATAGCTAGGGAGTACGGAAATATTGGAAAAGTTTTTCTGGATATCGGTGATGCTGACTCTTCTTTAATATTATCTAATTTAGGTGCAGAAATTGATCGACATGATCAAAATACCATTGGCTTGGTTGAGTCGTTAACGGATATGGGGCGAGCATATTCCTTTAAACGAGATTATGTTTCTGCCTTCAAAGCATTTCAAGAATCGTTTGATTTGAATGATACTGCTAATTTAAGTGGAATGGCCTATAATCATCATTATTTAGGCTGTACATTTCGACAAATTGGCGAATATGATTCTTCACTTTTTCATCAATTAGAAGCTTTAAGATTAGCTACAATTTTAGATTCAAAGACGTTAATTAAAGACGCAAGTTTTGAGCTTTCGAGTATTTACCGAATTCGAAATGATTATAAAGCTACTTTGTTTTATTTGGATAAATATAACTTTATAAATAATTTTTTAGGGGATCAAAAGGCTGCTTCACTACTTGCAGATATGAGAGAAAAGTATGAATCAGAAAAAAAGCAAGAACAAATTATTGGACTTGAAGGGATTAAAAGTAAAATGGAATATTATAATTCAAATCTTATAAAATTTAGAAATGGATTATTTCTTTCGTTGGCATTAAGTTTATTATTGGCAGCAGGAATATATAAAGCATATCGCGAAAAAAGAAAAGTTAACCGAGAATTAATGCAAAAGTTTGTTGAATCGCGTTTAATGAATGATGAAATAAAACTTAAAAGTGAAGAAATCGGCGCAAAGAATATTGCAATTCAAGTTACCAATGATATTTTAGAAAGCCAGAGACACCAACTCATCGAGGCACAGCGAATTGCGAAATTAGGTAGTTGGGAATATCTACCATCTACTAATTCGTATTCTTGCACTGAGCAATTATCTTTAATTTTTGACTGTGATAAGGGTTCAAATCTTATAACTTTCAAACAATTTATTGCTAAAGTTTTCAAAGAGGATCGTAAGAATGTTTTACAAGCAATTATGGAAGTTTTTCATAACAATATGCCTTTGGAAATTAATTTCAGAATGAATAGTGATTTTGAAGGTTTTAAATATATACAAGCAGTTGCAGTTCCTGAATTTAATAATTTGGATGAGTTAGTTTTAATTTCTGGAACAGTGCTAGATATCACTTCCCAAAAATTAAATGAGCGAAAATTAGTAGAAGCAAAGGATCAAGCTGAAATGGCAAATCATTCGAAAAGTTTATTCCTTGCAAATATGAGTCATGAAATTAGGACACCACTAAATGGGATTCTAGGATTTACTGATATTTTGTATAATGAAAATTTAAGTCTTCAAAATAAAGAATATGTCCGTAATATAAAAAATTCAGGAGAAACACTTTTAATATTATTAAATGATATTCTCGATTTCAATAAAATTGAGCATGGCAAACTTCAAGTTGAAGAAGTAAATTATCAATTGCGTAATATGATTAACACTGCAATAGTGCCATATCAAATGCAGTCGAAAGATATGGGAATAAAATTGAGTTTAGACATTTCACCTGAAGTACCTTCATGGATTATTGGTGATCCACATAGAACAAAGCAACTTTTAATTAATTATGTTTCTAATGCAATAAAATTCACTTCAAGTGGAGAAATAAAAATTTCTATTACTGTCGAAAATGTTTCTATCCCAGAAGGAAATGAATTGCAATTGCGCATTAATGTAGCGGATACTGGTATTGGTATTTTGAAAGAAAAGCAAAATTTAATTTTCGATTTATTTACGCAAGCAGATAGTTCAACCACTCGTAAATACGGTGGTACAGGCTTAGGATTAGCCATCAATAAGCAATTGTCGAAATTAATGGGTGGTGATACAGGTGTAATTAGTCCAGGAACACTTTATAAAGATAAGGGGAACTTAGGATCAGATTTTTGGTTTACAATAAGTGTTAAACGAGGCAAGGAGATTGATGAGTCATTAATTGTTAATCATAAAACACCTCAATTTCGATTTGAACATCCTCCATCTATTTTAGTAGCTGAAGACAATTTAGTAAATCAAATGCTTATCCGAAAGGTGCTAAGTAATATGAATTGTGAAACTGTTATTGTAGAAAATGGTAAATTAGCTATTGAAGAGTTAGTAAAGAAAAAATTTGATATTATATTATTAGACATTCAAATGCCTGTTTTGGATGGATATCAAACAACAATTTTAATTCGGCAATCTGAATTTTCATCACTTCCAATAATTGGAGTTAGTGCAAATGTATTTAAAGAGGATATTGAAAAAAGTTTGGCAGCTGGAATGGATGCGCATATTGGAAAGCCATTTAAGTCGGAAGAATTATTTGAAGTAATAAACTATCATCTAAAAATTAATTCAGCAAATTTCACTTAGCAGATTTCTTAATAAAGTGCTGCCATTTTGATTGCGGTAATTCCTGCCTCTACACCTTTATTTCCATATTTTCCACCAGATCTAGCCACAGCTTGCTCTTGGTTTTCGGTGGTTAAAACGCCAAATATAAATGGGCGGTTATGTTTTATTATTAATTGAGTTAATCCTTGAGATACAGCATGGCAAATAAAATCAAAATGTCGTGTTTCACCTTGAATAACGCAACCTAAACAGATGATAGCATGTAAGGTTTCATCCTTTGCTAAAAGTGCTGCACCTGCAGTTAATTCAAAACTTCCTGGAACTTTTAAATAAATCAAATTTTCTTTTTTAGCTCCAGCATTTAAGAGAGCTTGATTTACTCCATCCAAAAGAGCATTTGTTATTTCTGGGTTCCATTCAGCTACAACAATGCCGAACCTAAAAGGTTCGGCATTGGGAATTTCTTCAGGATTGAATGCTGAAAGTGATTGATGTGCTGATGACATGAATTACTTTGTTGTTTGAGCTTCCGCTCTTCCTATGAATTTATCGATATCACGAGCTTCTGTGCTTGTAGGAAAATCTTTTTTAATCTGCTGATAAATATCAAGTGCTGATGCAAAATCTTTTTTCTGTTCGAAAACCATTGCACTTTTCATTAAAAATAACGGACGTGTAAATTGATTTTCATCCCAATCAGCAGCCTTCTTATAAAATTTTAATGCTTCATCAGTATTTCCTAACTCTAGATTTGCACCTGCAATTCCACCTAAAGCTAAAGCTCCTGTAACATCATCTTCAGCATCGTAGCTTTTCAATGCTTCAATTGCCTTCTCATATTGTCCACTTTTCAAAAGTGACATTCCTAGATAGTATTGAGCTAGATTTCCCGATGGAGATGAGCCATAGTTATTTACAATTTCTTCAAATCCAGGATGATTTCCATCACCCTTTAAAGCTAGTTTAATGCTATCCTGACCGAAATATCTCTCAGCAGCAAACATTTCTTTTTGAGCTCCTTCTTCCTGTGGTTTTACAATAAAATTAGTATATCCAAAATAAGCTAAAATCACTACAAGGGCAACACCACTAATGATGCTTAAACTCTTTTTGTTGTCACGAACATAATGTTCTGCTTTATCGATGCTCTCGTT
Organism: Bacteroidota bacterium; assembly: GCA_031423735.1. Classification (GTDB taxonomy): domain Bacteria; phylum Bacteroidota; class Bacteroidia; order AKYH767-A; family OLB10; genus JANXSD01. The sequence goes on from JANPGA010000052.1 coordinate 5,563, forward strand.
TATGTCGAGTTGATCCTTTTTATCTGATGCCATAGGGTATAGGTAATGAATTTTATTAAGACGGGCAAAGGTAATTGAAATTTCGATTGGGTAAAAGCAAAATCTATGTGTTTGTTAAAGCTATTAACATGTTATTGTTGAATAGATTAGAGCATTTTGATCATTTTTTTAGCGATTACTTCAGCAGCTTTATCGATTAGTTGATACACTTCTTCAAATTCTTTAGCCCCACCATAATAGGGATCAGGAACTTCAGAGCCTTGTTTATAATCAGCAAATTCTAAAAACAAATGTACTTTTTCATGATCAAGTTTATTGGTTGTAAGAGAGTTTATATCTCTTTTATTAGATTGATCCATTGCAAAGATGAAATCAAATTTATTAAAATCATCAACTAAAAACATTCTAGATTTTTGCTTAGAAATATCGATTCCATGTATGGATGCGACTTTGATCGAACGATGATCAGGTGCTTCTCCTGCATGCATACCAATCGTTCCTGCTGAATCTATATATAATTGAGGGAATATATATTCGAGTTTTGATCGAAAAATTCCTTCTGCAAGTGGTGATCTACAGATATTTCCTAGGCAAACCATTAGAATTTTCATATGAATCTAGTCTTTAAATAAAAATGTCTCGATAAACTTATCGAGACATTTTTATTATTTACAAATATTTATTTTTATCGTGAGAGATTTATACGCTTTTGTAGATCAACTACCTGCGCTTTAAATTTCTTATCAGTATCCATTAAATTATTGACAGTACGACAAGCGTGAAGAACAGTTGCATGATCTTTACCACCGCAATGCATTCCAATGTTTGATAAAGATGATTTGGTGAATTGTTTACTGAAATACATTGCTAATTGACGAGCTTGAACAACTTCACGCTTACGAGTTTTTGATTTTAAAACTTCAAGTGCAAGTTCAAAATAATCGCAAACAACTTTCTGGATATAATCAATTGATATTTCGTGAACAGTATTCTTTACAAACTTATCAATCATCTGCTTAGCTAATTCGAGTGTAATTGGCTTTTTATTTAAAGATGCTTGAGCGATGATAGAAATTAATGCTCCTTCTAATTCACGAATATTGTTAGTTATACTTAAAGCAATATATTCAGTTATATCATTAGGTAGTTCAATACCATCGATATACATTTTCTTTTTTAGGATCGCTATTCTAGTTTCAAGATCTGGAATTTGAAGATCAGCTGCTAAACCCCATTTAAAACGAGATAATAAACGTTGTTCCATTCCTTGTAAATCAACTGGAGGTTTATCACAAGTAAGGATAATTTGTTTGTTGTTTTGATGTAAGTGATTAAAGATGTGGAAGAAAACATCTTGAGTTTTTTCCTTTCCTGCAAAGAATTGAATATCATCGATAATAAGCACATCCATCATTTGATAGAAGTGAATAAAATCATTTTGAGAATTATTTTTTACAGAGTCAACAAACTGATGCATAAACTTTTCACTTGGAACATATAATACAGTTTTGTTTGGGAAATTATTTTTTATTTCAATTCCAATTGCGTGTGCAAGATGTGTTTTACCTAAACCAACAGCACCGTAAATAAGTAGAGGGTTAAAGGATGTTCCACCTGGTTTTTGTGCTACTGCATAACCTGCTGAACGAGCTAAGCGATTACAATCACCTTCAATCAAGTTCTCAAATGAATAATTTGAATTAAGTTGAGAATCAACATCAATCTTTTTTAATCCAGGAATAATAAATGGATTTCGAATTCCTCCACTAATATGCTGAGGCATAGGAACTGAAGGATTCTTTAAACCATTATTACTCTTTGCAGGAATTTTAACGGTATAAGCCTTAGTAGTTTGAGTAGCATTCTCCATAAGGATACTGTACTCAAGTCGGCCTTCAGTACCTAGCTCTCGCTTAATAGTTTTTCTTAATAAGCCTATATAGTGCTCTTCTAACCACTCATACACGAATTGGCTTGGAACTTCTATAGTTAAGGTGCTATTATCAAGCTTAACTGATTTAATTGGCTCGAACCAAGTTTTGAAATTCTGTGGATTCACGTTGTCGCGAATCAATTTCAAACAGTTCTCCCAAACTTGATCACAGGTTTTTTCATTTGATACGGTCTCTTTTTCCTTCTGCATACCTGTTTCTGAAATTTTTTTAAAAGTTGAAGGTGGGGTGTTATTAGTAGTGCTCACTGATGATTTTTGCGAAGAGGACAAATATTGTTTAAAAAAAGTTAATAAAAAACTTTTTTTAGCTTGACTTTGTAGAAATTTTTACTGTATGGCCTTTTGACGAAATTTTCTTTGATTTTTTTTCAATAAAGTAATCAATTCGTCCAAGACGAATTCCGGCCCATCCGGTTTGGGCAATAAGTGTTTCTTGTCCATCTGCATTTTTATAACTATATGGGGTGTCAATGAAAGTGTGAGTATGTCCTCCTAAAATCAAATTAATATTTTTTGTTGACTGTGCAAGTTTTACATCCGAAATTTTATCGCTATCAGGATAATTGTATCCCAAATGAGATAAACAAATAATAAGATCGCAATGCTCTTCGTTTTTTAATTGAGCCGCAGTTGTATTTGCATGCTCAATTGGATTTAAATATTGAGTGTCTCCGTATAACTTTTCATCTACTAATCCCTGTAATTCAATACCTATCCCAAATACACCAATTCGCAAATCACCTTTTTGAAAAACTTTATAGATAGAAGTTTTACCTTTCATGATGGTATCTTTGAAATCATAATTTGCATTTAGAAATGGAAAATTAGCATGAGGTAACTGTTTTACAAATCCTTCCATTCCATTGTCGAAATCATGATTTCCTAGAGTAGAAGCATCATATTTCATTTCACTCATTAATCTAAATTCAAGCTCTCCACCATATAAATTAAAATAAGGGGTGCCTTGAAATATATCACCACTATCAAGAAGTAAAACATGTTCTTCTTGTTTACGAACTTCATTTATTATTTCGAATCTTCTTGCAACACCACCCATCCCTGGAAATTTAGGATCGTTCATCGGGAAAGGGTCAATACGACTATGCGTATCATTTGTATGCAAGATAGTTAATTTAGTAATTCCATGCGCAGCAAAGAGTTCACTAGGGATACTTACAATTCCAACCAATGCA
>JANPGA010000053.1:0-9176 GCA_031423735.1 Bacteroidota bacterium
CCGACAGTATTTAAGGACGTATATACATACCTTCGGGAATAATCGACATTTTTTATTGATCATGGACGTAGCACCTTTGCGATGTTGAGAATTACAGGATTATCGTATATTTATTCGCATTATTGATCTTTCAGTATCTAAATAAATTACATCATTAACAGTATAAAATTTACAACAATTACTTATGAAAAAGAAATTAGTATTATTAATTTTTAGTTTACTCTTAATGAATAGTTCATTTGCACAAATTGCTCTACGTACTAAACATTTTAATCTAGAAAACGGGGTAGCAATTCAAGGTTATGACCCTGTTGCATATTTCACTATAAATAAAGCTGTTAAAGGCAAAAAAGAATACGCAGCATCCTTTGAAGGAGCAACGTATTATTTCTCAACTCCAGCAAATAAAGAATCCTTTCTTAAAACCCCAAAAAAATTCGAACCAGAATATGGTGGATGGTGTTCGTATGCCATGGGCGCTACAGGCGAAAAGGTAGAAATCGACCCAGAAACATTTAAAATAGTAAATGGCAAATTAAATTTATTTTACAACGCCTTTTTTAACAACACTCTTCCAAAATGGAATAAAGACGAAGTTAATCTTAAAAACAAAGCCGATAAAAACTGGTCAAATACCTTTAAATAAAATATGAAAACTAAAAATATTATAAGCCTAATTTTGCGCATTGTTGCCGCAATAATCCTGCTACAAACACTATATTTCAAATTCACAGCACAACCAGAATCTGTAATTCTATTTACTAAATTAGGAGTTGAACCATGGGGGAGAATTGGTACTGGAATAATTGAATTAATAACTGGAATATTACTAATCTATGGACCAACTGCAATTATTGGAGCCATCATGGGCATTGGATTAATGGCAGGAGCTATAGCTTCACATATAATGGTAATTGGTATTGAATCACAAGGTGACGGAGGTCAATTATTTATGCTTGCCATAATTGTTTTGATTACATGTTTGTTAATACTTGCTTTGAACAAAGACAAAGTAATAATGTTGATGAAACAATTTAAGATAATCAAATAACAAATCTTATATAAATGAAACATCTGATTTATATAATATCAATTATTCTTTTGCTATTTCATTCTAAAGATGCAAAAGCACAAGGATGTAGCGATGCAGGATTTTGTTCAATTGGAAATATTAAATTAAATCCATTAGACATTGATTCTGTTCGTTATCAAAAAATAAATGTTGGTGTTTCTATTGGCATTGGTGATGAATCGGTAATTGTTACGACGCCATTTATTCAATATGAAAATAAATTGAATAAGCATTGGATAGTTCAAGCTAAAATAACTGCTAATAATGCATCAGGAAGTTTAAGTAATACCTCCGGACTTGGAGATGTTTTTTTGACAGGAAACTACCAAATTACAAGTAAGTATAAATGGGAATCCAATTTAATTGGATCAATAAAATTCCCCTTAAACCAAAGTAATTTATCTAAAGATGGAAAATCATTGCCCATGCAATATCAAAGCAGCTTAGGCACCATTGATGCGATCATTGGGGCTAGCATTACAAATCAAAATTGGTTGTTTGCTGCTGCATTCCAACAGCCATTAAGCGGCAGTAATAAAAATGAATTTTTACCTGAATACTGGACAGATGAATCAGCTAAAAAATTTCCACCCACAAATAGTTTTAATCGAAAAGGAGATGTATTAGGACGAATAACCTATAATTTAAAGTCATCATCAAAAATTAAATTTAGTGGTGGCCTTTTAGGCATTATCCACCTAGGACAAGATACGTACTTTAATACCAAAGTAAGTAATAATCCAATCAAATTAAAGGGTTCAAAAGGTTTAACATTAAATGCTACTTTAGGTGCATGGTATCTTATTAACAAAAATATATATTTGGGAATAATTTGTGGAGCTCCACTTATTGTTCGTGAAATTCGTCCTGATGGATTAACAAGAAGCTTTGTCTTTAATCCAGAAATTAGTATAAAATTCTAAAAATAATAAATGAAAGTAACAACGAAATTTTTTAAATAATCTAAATATAATTACATTGTATAATATAAACCGAACAAATTACAAAGCATCAATAAATTCCCAAAATTAAAATGATATTTCATCAATTAAAATCACAATTAAATTCATTGACTTTCTTATTGCAATCAATGAATAACGACCAATACACTAGAAAATTAACCTATTTAGGTGATGCTAGTATTGGTGGGCATACTAGACACATCATCGAACTATTAAAATGTGTTATTTCAGGATATCCAACCTCAAGCGTAGATTATAACAATCGTGTTAGAAATTTATCAATTGAATTAGATAAAAGTACTGCTTGTGAGGAAATTGAAGCTCTCCTTATTTCTATCTCCAAAGCAGATAAAGAAATGGAATTAATTACTGAAGAATCTCCGAGTCTAGGTTCCATAAAAGTATTTACAACTTATTTTCGCGAAATTGTTTACAATACAGAACATACGATTCATCACCTTGCATTAATAAAAGTAGGATTAAGAGAAATGAATTTGGAAATTGTAGATGAGTCATTTGGTATGGCCTATTCAACTATTAAATATAAAGCAACATTAACATCTAAATAAAATGTGCACAGTTGTTTTTTACCCAACAAAAGATAAGTTGTTTTTTGCATCTATTAGAGATGAGAGTCCTATTAGAGTGAAGGCCAATGCGCCTGAATACTTTACAAACAATACTATACATTACCTTTCCCCTTTTGATCCAGTAGGCGGCGGAACATGGGTAGGCGTAAATGAAAATAAATCAGTAATTATTTTGCTAAATGGAGGATTTACAAAACATGTTCGCAAAGAGACTTACAAAATTAGTAGAGGTCTTATAGTAAAAGAATTGCTTTCTGAAGAAATGCCTGTATTGAAATGGTCAATTATGGATTTAAAAGACGTGGAGCCTTTTACACTTATAGTTTGGAGCGATCAAAATTTATTTCAACTAGTATGGGATGGGATTAATAAACATAGAATTTTAGTTTCCTCAAACAAACCACACATATGGTCTTCTTCGACTTTATATTCAGATGAAGTTAAAGAAATACGAAAAACATTATTTAACGAATGGATTAAAAATATTGATGAAGTAACAGAAGAAGAATTATGGAAATTTTTTAACTCCTTTAAAGATCCTCAACAAGGATTTATTATGAATAGGGAAGAAAAAGTAAAAAGTTTAAGTGTCACATTTATTGAATCAACTAAAGAAAAGGCTGAATTAAATTATCATGAACTTTCCACAAATAAAGTTTTTAAAACTACAATGAATGGATTTAAAAACGATGATAATTTATCTTGTCCCGTTCGCTTTTAATTAAAAATGAAAAAAATAATTTTATTCCTTATTCTTATTGCCTGGACTACTTTTGCATTGTCAGGTATGAAAATGAGGATTAAGGATAGTACAGCTATAAAAGATTTTTCGGATCAAAAGATTGAATTAAAAATAATAAATTTAAAATTTCGAGGCTTTAATCTTCATTACGTTAAAGTTGGTTCTGATACTTTACCAACACTATTTTTTGTGCATGGGTCACCAGGGAGTTGGGATGCATTTAAAGCGTATTTATTGGATGCTGACTTAATAAATAAATTCAGGATGATTGCTATCGACCGACCAGGATTCGGCTATAGTGATTTTGGTGAAGCACTATCATTAGATGATCAAAGCAAATTAATAAGTAAATGTATTAAGCAAGAATTAAACAATAAACCTTTTCATTTAATTGGACATAGCATCGGCGGGCCTGTAATAGTAAAGCTTGCACAAATGCATCCCGAGTATTATGCATCGCTAGTAATATTAGCAGGTTCTATTTCACCATATCTTGAACCTAAAGAACCTATGAGGTATGTTTTCAAAACAATTCCACTTAGGTTTTTAATTCCGGGAGCCTTTCGACCTTCCAATACTGAAATTATTTCATTTAAGAAGGAATTATATTCATTAGATAGTAATTATTCGAATCTTCAAATGCCTATTTTATTTATTCATGGAAATAAAGATCCACTAGTTTCTGTAAAGAATGTTGATTATGGTTTAAGTAAGTTGAAAACAAATACACATGTTACAAAAATTATTTTAGATGGAGCAAATCATTTTATTCCTTGGCAACATTTTGGTGAAATAAAAAAACAATTACTAAATCTTGCTACCAGATAAAAATTAGATATTGGATAATAATGAATAATATCGCCAATTCCGTAAGTGCATTTGAATATGCGACCGTACTAATATCCATAATTTTAGGACTCGGAATTACCCAAATTTTAACATCCATCTCAGAGGCCATACAAGATTACAATAAAACAAAACTATATTGGCCTCACAGCATCTGGATTGTTTTTATTTTGTTTCTTCATATTCAAGATTGGTTCATTCTTTATCAATTAAAGTTCTTACCTTCCTGGTCATTGCCTTCCATAATTTTCATCCTTCTCTATCCCATCGTCTTATTTATTTCAGCACGAATAATAATGCCCGAAAAAGGAGATGAATTTTGCCACGACATGAAATCATTCTATTATAAAAGATTTAAATTGTTTATGTATCTATTCTCGTTGTGTATTATTTTGTCGATTTTATTTAACCTCATCTACTTAAACGATACATTAACTAATCAAATTTTATTACTTGCATTTTTAATTGTCACATTATACATTGCTTACTTTGAAATTAAAAATGAGTTGTTGCATAAAACAATTTCGGTATTGATCCTATTATCAACCATCATAAGTGTTATTTTCGAACGAAATATGTGGACCATACAATAAGCATTATGACTCCCTTGCAAAGAAATATTAAAAATCGCATCACCAAGTTAACTCATTGGGAGTATTGGCCTATGAATGTGGTTTATTTACCAGCAGCATTTTATTATCTCTATCTTTCCATAAAAGCAAAATCATTATTTTTCTTCTCCGCATCAAATCCCTCCATTGAAACTGGAGGAATGTTCTTCGAATCAAAATCAAAAATATTTGATATCCTTCCTAAAGAATATTTACCAAAAACAATTAAAATTAGTGATGCAGATTCACAACAAGAATTACTAAATCATTTCAACAGAAATGAATTTAACTTTCCAATTATCGTTAAGCCTGACCGTGGTGAAAGAGGCTGGGGAGTTACAATTGTAAATTCAATAGATGAATTACTTGCTTATAAATTATCACATCCCATAGACTTTCAACTTCAAGAATATATTGATTACCCAATTGAATTAAGCATATTTTATTTTCGATCCCCGAAAAACGAGAAGGGTATTTTAACATCAATAACTCAAAAAGAATTATTATCGGTAACAGGAGATGGCACGTCGACCATTGAACAATTAATTGAACAAAAACCGCGAGCCCTCCTTCAATACAATGTTCTCGAAAAACAATTTCGATCAGAATGGAATTTTGTTTTACCATTAGGAGAAAAAAAAGTGCTAGTTCCTTATGGGAATCATGTAAGAGGTGCTTTGTTTAATGATTATTGCCATATAATTGATGAGCAACTAACAACAGTTTTTGATGAAATAAGTAAAAAAATTGACGGTTTTTATTTTGGAAGATATGATTTGCGTTGCAATAGTATTGAAGAACTTAAGCAAGGAAAAAAAATTAAAATTGTAGAATTAAATGGTGCTGGTGCCGAACCTGCTCATATATATCAACCAGGATTTTCATTTTGGAAAGCACAGCATGTAATCCTTAGTCATTTTAAAATGATGTATGAGGCTGCTAAAGAAAATAATAAAATGGGTACTCCTTACATGACCTACCAAGAATATAAGGATTTGAAGATCGCTGAGAAAAACTATAAAATGAAAGTAATTGCATCATGATGCTCGCTGGAATACTTATTGGATTTTATAGCTACATTATGATTAATAACATCAATTTAGCAGTGATCGAATTAACCATAGAAAAAAAATTTAGACTTCTAACCATACTAATTATAACTTCTATAATTTTCGAAGCACTTTATTGCTATATCTGTTTATCAAGTTTAAGTTATCTTAACTCCCATGCCAATCTAATTCAAATAGTAAAAATTATAGCAATAATTTTGATGTTTATTTTAGGGATTTGGAGTCTGAGAGACAGCGCCGAAAAATCCAATCACATCAATGAGAATATTACAAAGCGAGCATTTTTTTCAATTATTTTTCATCCTCAACAAATTCCATTTTGGCTAATATGGGGGAATATATTATTTAGCAATCGCTGGATCTTAGATACTCAAAGTGATATCCTATTATTTACTTTTTATAATGTTGTTGGTTCAATTTTAGTTTTGTTGTTATATGTAGTAATGGGTAAGTACCTTAAACATTTTGTAACAAAATATAAAATTCAAATCGTTCGGCTTGTAGGGATTACTTGTATTTTGTTTGCTGTAAGTGAAATTTATAAACTTTTGTTTTGAGATAGATTTTTACTAGGTATAAGATCCTTTAATAAAATTGGAACTAAGAAGAACAAGTCTTCTTTGCAAATAGGATTAAAGACTTTATTTCGTTTACAATCAAAACTTCCCTCCTTGGGAGGGACCGAGGGAGGCTTTTGAAATTCAATGCTTTTTGGATAAATAAAAAATTCTTCCAATATTAATTCAAATTGGAACTAAGAAGTACAAGACTTCTTAGCAGGCAGGATAAATATGATTAAAAAATGATTTAAAGGATTTAATTTTATATACAATTATATTTTTTCTTTCAAATAAATTTTGAAACTTGTATCTTAAATAATTTGTGGTATTAATAAAAGTTGCATGTCCCCATTTTGTTTGTTTATTTCTTTTTTACGCAAACCGAACATTTGTGAGCTCTTGGATACAATTTAAAAACAAGCGCATCATCCATAAAAAGAAACGAACCAAAGAAAAAGGCGCAAGCGTAACCAACTATCAATTTAACAATGTGCGAATTACAATCGCTATTAAGTGAACTATAAATGGCAGTGGTTTCTATTTTCTTCATCGGTTAACCTATTGATAGTTCGCTCTTACGCTTGACCCCAGCCGCACAAGTTTGTTTAAATAGTATATTATTGAGCTTCGTAGTTAAATTCTCAATTAGAAACTTCCCTAACTCGTAATCCGTAATTCGTAATTTTTAATTTTTAATTCATTTCGCTTGACCCCAACCGCACAAGTTTGCTTACATAGAATAATATTTACACTTCGTAATTAAATTCTTAACTAGAAACTTCCTTAATTTTTAATTTTTAATTCATTTCGCTTGACCCCAACCGCTTCTTCCGATCGCAATCGTAGATTATACTAGAATTTTATCTAACACAATGTTTTCTTGTAATTTTTAACTCATTTACCCTCATTCGTTGTTATTCTGATTTTGCAACTCAGGACTAAACTACTATGGAGCATAATTCAAATTGTTGTTACAAGTTATCACTGATTTTAAATTAAGGTCGTTCGAAAGTGTGTTTTTTGTGTTTATCAAATTTATATTGAACGTCCTTAATTGCAAACTAAGGACAGCATCGTTTTCATTGGTACGTTTATGTATTACATACAATTAAAAATGTTTTACTACTATTTTTTTACAGATACTTTTATTATTGTTTTTAATTTGTAATAAGTAAATTCCACTTGATAAGTTTTTTACATTTAATTGATATGAATTACTGTTCGTTTTATTATAATTGATAGGCACTATTTTTCCGGTAATGTCCATCAAAATTAATTGTGTGTATATTGGAAAATTACTAATATTAATATTCACAATTTCATTTGCTGGATTTGGTGACAGTGAAATGTAATTGGATTCCACTTCTTTTTCGGGTAGCGCAGTAACTTTATTTTTCATTTCAAACCCTTGAACGATGGCTCCAAAACCCGAGTTCTGTCCGTAACCATACAAGTATGTTAGTACACCAGAATCGGCTAACATAGTATGAAAGCCTGATACTATAGGTATTTGAGCATAAGACCATAGTGAATCATCAGGAAAGACAGAAAAAAAAGAGGTTAATGACGCTCCATCAAGTGTTACGGTTGAAGTGCCATTTGTTGGGGATAAAACATTAATGTAGTTCTGCAATATGGTTCCTGATGAATCCGCTTGCAGTAATGTTGAAAACTGCGCTCTAGTAAAAGTACTATAATCAGGAAACATTGGATAATCAAACGAGGAACTATTAAGCACACTATCTTCTGTTCCTAATCGTGAAAGATTTATTACTTCTATTTTTTTATCTGCCTTCCAAGTGGTGGGCTGTGTAATTAATGTATCGATAATTTGACCTCTATTAATTAAAATTGGATTCCCATTCAATATTACAGTGGTTGAATCTTCAAAGGTAACTACACGAATGCGATCCCCTTTTCGTGTTAAATGAGGAATAGTATGGTACTCCATTTTTAAATATTCATAGGGGATCATATAATCTCCGGATTTTCCACCATTCTTGTTACCACTAAATATTTGAAAATCTCCTTTCGAGTAAGTAGTATCAACCTCCACAATAGTACCAGTATAATCATAAACCCAAATATCCAAAAATGAATGATTAGGAGGAATGGTAACCGTACAAAAAGGAGGATTAATAAGTAATGGGTGGGGATTGTTAAAGTAAATTCGGAGTAATAAAGAATCATCATTTGCGATAATATATGCATAACTATCGGAATAATAAGGTAAAAACCAATTTATATAGCGAGGATGGCCGCTATAGGTACCCATTCTCCCTGCAATATTTTTTGGTGGCATTGCATGCATAGCAACGTAACCAAGATAAGATTGGCATTCATAAATGATTACTGAATCAGTTGATTCTATAAAATTAATGGGGCCTGCTGAATCAATAACTCCACCGTGGCAACAAAATGGAAAACTTATTGAATCAAATGAATATGCTGATTTATTTACTTGTGCTAAAATAGCACCATTTGAATCTAAAAAACTTATGGTTGCTGCCTTATCACCAAAAATATACAAAAGGTTTGGATGAAGGCTAGTATTCCCGTCTTTCGTATCAAACATAAAATGTTTACCTAAATAATTTAATTCTTGTGCATACAAAAAATCAATACTACATAAACTAAACAATAAGGTGATAGTTATAATTATTTTTTTCATTGGTACGTTTATGTAGTATTGTGTAAAAGAAATTAATTTGAAATTATTATTT
>JANPGA010000054.1:0-8196 GCA_031423735.1 Bacteroidota bacterium
GCTTCTGGGCCTTTAAGCTTTTGTGCTGCATCAGGGCAATCTGTTACATTAACAGCACCTTCAGGTTATTCATCATATCAATGGAGTAAAGTGGGAGTATCAATTGCCGGGGCTACAGCGAATACGTTGGTTGCAAATAAAACAGGTAAAGGATATAAAGTTGCAATTTCAAATGGTTGTGGAACACGTTCATCATCAGGAATTACGATAATTGCAAATAATCCACCAACTTGTAGTATCTCATGTTCAGGTTCTGATTGTACGGTTCATGATTGTCATCAAAGTGATAATTTAATTGCAACAAACAATGGTTTAGGCACTACATATAAATGGTATAATGGTTCATTTTTTGTACAATCTTCATCTTCAAATACATATTCTCCGAATGCAGGGATCATCACTTGCAAAGTAACCACTGGATGTGGTACTGCAACCTCGGCACCATTCACTATCTACTCCTCAACATTAAGTAATAATACCATTCAAACAAATGTATTATCTAGTGGTTGTGGAACACCTAGCTCAATTATTCTAACGGCTCCAAATACATCCTCTACCTTTTTTCAATGGTACTTCAACTCAAATATAATAGCTGGAGCAACGAGTAGTACATACACTGCTTTAACAGCTGGAGATTATACTGTTTCGTATCATAATTATTCTTCTAACTGTTTTTCAACAATGTCACAGAACTTACAATTCCGTCCAAGCGTTGATTCACTTGCAATTTTATCCGCCCCTTCAGGAACCAATACCTGTACAGGGACCCTACCTTTAACTGTAAACGTAAGTGGTGCTGGATATAATTATAAATGGTATAAAGATAACAACATCATTAGTTCCGCAAATACGCAAACAATCCAGGTATCATCTTCAGGAACCTTTAAATGTGAGGTCAATCGACCATCATGTGGCTATCAAACCACTAACTCGATTTCATTCAATTTTGGTAATCCTATATTTACAACACCAATTGTGAATATAAATATATGCCCAGGAGGAAGTAAGAATATTTATATTTATACTAACAGTACCTTCTATACCTATCAATGGAAATTGAATGGCGCAATAATTTCTGGAGCAAACGCCTATAATTATAACACTATTCAACCAGGAACTTTTACGTGTGAAGTAAGTAATGCATGTTCAACAATTACTTCTACACCAATTGTAGTTACCCAAGTCGCCTTACCAATACCCGTTATTTCTGCTTTAGGGAATACTAGTCTTTGCCCTGGTCAGATCTGTGCATTAAGTACTTCATTAATCTCTGGTAGTAATTATTATTGGAAAAATGGTACTTCATATGCCTCTTACGGAACGAATCTAAATAATTACAATGCAACTTCATTAGGAAGTTATACTGTTACGGTTACTGATCCCAATGGATGTACTGGAATTTCAGCACCATTGGTAATTACATCTACTTCCGTTCCTATAGCCTCACTTTTTGTTACTGACTATCCATTGATTTGTTATGGCTCTCAACTTTTATTAAAAGGTGCTTCGTACATCAATGCAAATTATGTTTGGTATTTGAACAATATAATAATTCCAGGCGCCGTAGATTCCTTTTATAATTCTATTTATGGCGGAGATTATAATTATAAAGTTACCAATGCTTGTGGCTCTGCAATTTCTAATAGCACACATGTATATTTTAAATCAAGACCAACGGCTACTATAACAGCTTTAAGCAGTACTACTTTTTGTAATGGAGATAGTGTTGTACTACAAGCAGCTTTAGCAACAACAAATAAATATGTTTGGTATAAAAATAATGCTGTTATCAGTAATGCTAAAAATGATAATTATACCGCTAAACAAGCTGGAACCTATTTAACAAAAGTTACAAATGAATATGGATGTTTTAAACAAAGCAACTCAATAATTGTAACAGTTCCTTGCAGAACAAGTGATGATACAGAAATAAACGATTTTGATTTAAACGCAATTAATGTTTATCCCAATCCTTCAAATGATGTAGTATATTTTGAAGTGCCTACTTCATCTACTTCTAAAACTCTTCAAGTATCCGTTTACGACACACAAGGCAGGCTTATCACAATTAGCATGGATCAAATTAATGATAATCTTTGGATGGTAAATAATTTAGACGCTGGAATGTATATTCTAAAAGTTAGTGATGATACAAAAACAGTTTCGAGATCGTTTGTTGTAATAAAATAAACAAAACATTAGTTTGAAAAATAGTTGAAATTAAATAAGATTGTATTAGGAAAGTATTAGTTAAAATTTCGTTTTACCTTGGTAAAAATTAATATAGTTACTTTTTTATTTACATTGATTAACAATGTGTATTGAGGTATCCTTGTTTAATAAATGCTTTTAAATTCAAATTAAGGTAGTTAATTTGTAAATTGCGCCCTTAATAAAAATTATGTCATTCGAATCAGAACTAAAGGAACGTAGCGGTAATGCTTGTGAACTTTGTGAATCAACAAATAATTTAACACATTATACTGTTTTTTCAGATCGCAGATCCCAACTAGATAGTAGTATCTATGTATGTGAAAAATGCTTGAATCAAATCGAGAAAAAAGAAGAACTTGACATGAAGCATTGGTCGTGTTTGAGTGGTAGTATGTGGAGTGAAGTTTCTGTAGTACAGGTGATGGCTTGGCGGATGCTTAACAGAATGAAAAACGAAACATGGGCAGCTGATTTAATAGATCAATTATATTTAGATGATGATAATTTAGAATGGGCAAAAGCTTCAGGTGATCATCTAGAGTCCAATAGTGATGATATGCATCGCGATTGCAATGGAGCACTTTTAAATACTGGCGACACAATTACTCTAATTAAATCACTTGATGTAAAGGGTTCACAAATTAACGCCAAGATTGGAACCGTAGTAAAAAATATCAGAATCGTTACAGATAATACCGAACAAATAGAAGGTAAAATTGAAGGGCAACAAATTGTGATATTGACGAAATTTGTGAGGAAGGCGAATTAAGGAATTTACATAAAGTAAATACATAAATTGCAATCAAAATGGGTAATAATTTAAAATTATTCAATAACCAAAACCTTACCATAACAAATGTTTCTGTTTTCCGATTTAATAAAATACATTCCTGGTTTTTCTAAAATAAAAGATATAGTTCCAAGGCCTTCATAATGAGCAATGCTACTCCCCTGAATGTCGAATATAGAAATTTTATTTACTCCCTTAGGAAGTTGTACATGAAATAAGTTATATCCTGGATTTGGCCAAACTAAAAGTTGTGATGGAGAAGAAAACTCAGTTACGGATGTAGGAGTAGCAAGTCTTGCAATAAACAAATCTTGGTGACCTGCTGAACTATTATTCAAAATATAAGGTCCGAATGTAGTTGGCGAGCTTTCGAACATACCAGTAATGGTTACATCGCCTGTTGAAGCTACATTTACACCTAAACAGTGTTCATTCAAATTTCCGGAAGGAGAGAACACCCATTGCACGTTTCCAACACTATCATATTTTAAAACAAAAACATCTTCTCCACCTGTAGAAAATAAGTTAGTATTACCAAAAGAAACAGAAGTACTATCATACCAACCAGCGATATAAATGCCATTATTTATATAGGTATCTATATCATATCCGTAAGTATTACCAGGCCCAACCGAGCTCCTTGCCCAAATTTCACTTCCGTTTACATCGTATTTCACAATAAATGTTGATGTTTTGCCTACATTACTTATTGTTTGACCTCCAAAAGATAAAACAGAACTTTGAAAATTTCCAGTGATATAAGCATTGCCGTAATCATCCACAGCAATTGCATTTGCACTTTCAGATAATGGCCCTCCAGCTTGTTTCGCCCAGATAACATTTCCAAGTGGATTTAATTTGGCAACGAAAATATCAGAACCTCCATTATTCAAAAGTTGTGTGCTACCGATTATCATTCCATTCGCGCCATATCGTCCAGCGACGAAAATATTATTCGATGAATCACAGTCAATACCAAATCCAGCATCATCCATAATCCCTCCAGCACTCTGCGCCCATTGTATTGCTCCGCTATTATCGTATTTTGCAATAAATATATCCTCTGCATTTATTTTATTTACAGTAATTGTATCAAAAATAATTGAAGTTGATTTGAAGTTACCAGTCAATAAAACATTATCATCATAATCACATTTAATTGATTGCCCAGTTACATAAAAACTTACACTTGTACCCTTAACACCTTTGCCCCAAATCTCATTTCCGGCGCTATCATATTTTAAGAGAAACATTGAGTATTGAAAATTTGTAGTAGAAAGGGTATCTCCGCCAAAAATATTAGTGTTATTATATGTGCCAGTTACAAAAATTTCTCCTTTACTATTCGTTGTGATATCATTAACGGTTTCATATCCGGTACCACCAAAATTACGAATCCATATTTCATCTCCAGAAGGATCGTATTTCGCAACATATACATTATATCCTCCAGGATTATATATAGTATCACTTGAAAATGCAAGTGAAGTACTTGAATAATTACCGGTTACTAATAAATTTCCAAACTGATCGGTACAACTTCTTATTGCAATATCATTATCAGTACCCGCAGCAGTTTTTACTATTTGCCATACTGGAAGTTGGCCGTTTGCAATTTGTGATGCAAAAGATAAAATTATTGAAACAATAAATATTTTAGTTCGCATGTAGTTTAATTTTAAAAATGTAATTTTTCCTATCAATCAGGCTATAAATACAAATATAAATAAAATAATCAAATTATGAAGATCGAAATAAAAAGCCGGATGAAGTACGTTGACTTCATCCTTGCAGAAAGTACGTTGACTTGGATGAAGTACGTTGACTACATCCTTATTAAATCGAAATCAGATTTGAATTTTTTTATCTCTTTCTACCCTTCACATAATATGGGTATTAGTGTTCACTTTCCAGAACATTTTTTAAAATATAATACAAGATGCGATCCATCTCTTTTAGAAAAATAATACTTGTAAAAATTGGAACAAATAGCCATTAACAAGCCGTACTCTTCGCACAACCTTGCAAATGCTATCCAATTCTCCCTTCGAAGTTGGCAGTAAATCCATAAAATAATTGTTGTCGATAATACCGAACAAATTGAAGGTAAAATTGAAGGACAACAAATTGTGATTTTAACGAAGTTTGTTCGTAAAGTAAATTAGGAGATCTTTTTATAGAGGATTTCTTGCATCCATTTCCTAAAGGATCGTATTCATTAATAATTTTATTCTATCGTTTAAGAATCAATAGTTTTATAATTTCAGACTACTTGAATATCATCCAGTGCATTATTTTTATTAAACAATAAACTTTATAAAAATTGTAGCAGTTTTTTTTTAAATAATTATTTTAATGATCGTAATTCTATTGCCCATATTGGGGAAATAATTTCCATTTAAAAGTTTTTAATATACATTAAACGTGAAGTTGGGATGGCATAATTCTTACTTATTAATAATATAATTTAATCCTGCTTTTAAAAAACATGTGAATCATGCAACTCTTTACTAAAAATGTGTAATGTCAAATGAATTGCAAATATTTAACATTGCATTGTAATAATTCCATTACAAATTAAATTCAAAAAAAATGTCAACTACAGGAACTCCCATTAAAGCAGAGAATTCAAATTCATCTACTGTTGAAAACAAAAAAGGTATTGAAAACCACAAATTAGCTGCACAACATCATCAAGAAGCTGCTAAAAATCATCTTGAAGCTGCAAAGCATCATGAAAACGGCGATCATGAAAAGGCCGCACAAAGTACTCTTGTAGCGCATGGTCACAACAGTTTGGCAAACGAAGCGCAAAAAGAAGATGTGAAGAATCATGCTGCTTCTTCAAAGAAGTAATTAAAGTTTCTAGTAAATATTTAAAAAAGGCACCGCATAAAATGCAGTGCTTTTTTTATCTCACTTAGGATTTGCTAATGAAAACTATTGACGAACTAAATATTGATATTCTTAAAATTACATTGACAATTCAGAGTAGATTTCCTGAATTATCTAAGTATATCTCTGAAATGCCCGTGACTATTCCTAATGAGCCTTCTCCAGAAATAGAGACAAAAATACTCATTGACTATTTGAATTCTTTAAATGAGTTATTACTCAGTTATACAAAGAATCACCAACCTAAGAAATAATTTTAAACATCTCCATACTTAAAATAAAATAAAAATGAAAGAAGCAAATAGATTAGGGATTTGGATGGATCATTCATCCGCCCATTTAATGGAATTTACAACTGATGTAAAAACAATAATTATTGAGTCAGAATTTAATCACCAGGAAAAGGAACATAGCTTGAGTAAAAGTGAAAGCCTAATGCATAATAAAGAACAACATAAACAAGCAGAATTTTATAAAAAATTAGCTGAAATTATTAAAAACTATGATGAAGTTCTTCTTTTTGGACCAACAGATGCAAAGTTGGAATTATTCAATATTATAAAAATTGACCCTTTATTTACCAAAATAAAAATTGACGTTAGGCAAGGAGATAAAATGACAGAAAATCAAAAACACGCATTTATAAGAGAATACTTTGCTCCTCACCAATTTCAACCAAATGCTCTTTAAATTAGTTCTAAATGAAAGTATGGCTAAAGTAAATTTCCTGGGATATCAGTTATATCCAAACAAGAAAAATAATTATAGTCATTCCACATAGGAAATAGAAATAAATCATGAAGATTTTTCTAAATTAAAATATTCATATCAAAAATAGGACTCAAAAAAGAAAAAGATTTTGTTAATGATATTTCAGTTTCCAATTTAGACATTCAAAGTAATGAGTTAGATGATGAACAAGAAAAAAAGGATGTGAGAAAGAAGAATATAATTATTAAAGTTTGGAAAGCGATAGTAACCAGCCATTTGGAAAAAATATTGGCGAATAAAATATATCTAAAGACATCTTAAAGCGAAGGTGTGAATGATGTAACTATTTTAAAAAGTTATGTAATATTTTAGAATTTAGAAGCAACCACCTTTACAAGGTTAGAATTTAGTTGCAAATTAAATACATAAAAAAATGAAAAAATTATTATTAGTAATTACGATTGCTACAATCGCAACACAAGTGCAAGCACAGAAAATGAAAACTAAAGAAGTTCCTTTAGCAGTTTCCAAAGCATTTGCGAAATCGCATCCAACAACAAAAGATGTTGATTGGAGCAAAGATGGAAATAATTATGAAGTGGAATATGACGTAAACAAAATCGATATGTCAATTACTTACACACCTACTGGTAATGTTATTGAAACAGAAATGGAAATAAATGCTTCTTCACTTCCGAATGGTGTTATGGAATATGTTAAAACAAATTATAAAGAAGACGAAGTAAAAGAAGCCTCAAAAATAACTGACGCTAATGGTGTTGTAACGTATGAAGCAGAAGTAAAAGGGATGGACTTGATTTTTGATTCCAAAGGAAAATATCTTAAATCCATAAAAGCTGATGCAGCGATATTTGGCAAATAAAAATCAATTCAAACAATTGAAAATCGCAATTCATGCATAAAGAACACGAAAAAATAATTCTAGAATTAAACGCTTGTATCAACGAATGCAACCATTGCTTCAACGAATGTCTGAATGAAAAAGACGTAAAAATGTTAGCTAAATGCATCCAACTCAACCTTGAATGTGCCGACTTTTGCCAATTGAGTTCAACATTGATTGCAAGAAATTCGGAACAAGCACATGAAATGTTGTTGCTATGTGCAAAGGTTTGCGAAAGATGTGCTGACGAATGTGTAAAACATCAGAATGACCATTGTAAACATTGTGCAGAAGTGTGTCGTAAATGCGCTGAAACTTGCAATGAGCATTTAGCAGTCATTAAATAAGTCTATACTGTAATAAACGGAGGATTGAATTAGTTTCTCTCTTCCGTTTTTTTCAAATAATTATTAAAAATTAAAACTAAATTCTGTATAAATACATGTGGTGGCAATATTTATTAGTTTTTGTAGGAGCATTTTTGTTTGATGTAGTTCCTTTTCCGTTCCCGCCGGCATTTTCCATTATGGTGCCTTTACAGATAATGTTTAAGTTGAATACTTGGTTGGTAATTATTATAGGAGTTGCAGGTTCAATCTTAGGTAGATACGTACTCACTTTATATATTCCATTGCTTTCTGATAGAATATTTAAACCTGACAAAAATAAGGATGTACAGTTT
>JANPGA010000055.1:0-10843 GCA_031423735.1 Bacteroidota bacterium
GGTATGCATATTGATGATTCGTGTTCCTTTAAAGGTTGCAATTGTTAAAGGACTTACTTTTGTTTGTTCTGCTTCCATTATTTTTGTAATATCATCTTGACTAAAAGCTGGGATAGCTAATAATAAGAACGGAAACAGGAAGGATATAATAAATTTTAGATGACGCATAGTCTTAGTTTTGTTTACCAGTATTAACCCACTTTTGTATAATTGAAATATCACAATCACTTAATTTGCTACCACCCTTTGGCATACTATTATAATTGCCATCTTGAACAATGGTACTCATTAATTGAGTCGTATCAATAGCATTTATATCTGCATAGGAATTTAACCCAATATTAAAATTCGAATTGGTAGCACCTTGATGGCAACCAGTATTATTTGATCCGCAACTTGCCAACATTATTGGAGCAATATTTTTAGTATAAGTCATAACACCAGCAGTGTCGCAACCTACTGGATTATCAACTTTAGGATGAAGTTCTTCTTGATTATCATAATAGCATGAACTAATAAATGTAATTGTTAAAAAAACACTTACAACAGCTATCAGGGTTTTGAAATTATTATTTTTCATTTTTTAATTGTTCTTTGCACCTTGTTCAATCCAAACATAAATTAGCGATATTTCGCGATCAGTAATATCAGTGTTTCCTTTTGGAGGCATCCTATTTACTGTTCCTATAAAACCTCGCCCAGTAATCATTTTATAAATTTTACTTCCTCTTGCATTTCCTTCTTTCACTCCTCCATAGCCTAATAATTCTTCATAGCCAATGAGCGACGAATTTTTTGAATCACTTCCATGACATTCACTACTTCCACATTTACTTGCAATGATATTGCTAATATCTGCCGAATATTTCACTTCTCTAATATTACTTAAATCGCTTTTGGTTGTGCACGAATTTAAAAAGAAAATAGATAAACAATTTATAAATACAATTTTAATAGTTGTTTTTGTTTTTTTCATGGTAATCACTCTTTAAAAGAGAGTGCATTATTTGTTAAAGATCGCAACATTTTTAGTTATGTACTTCTAATTATTTGCTCAATACGGTTAATTTATAGCTGAGTAAGAACTTTTATTGTGTTTCATTAAATAACCTAATTTTTTGGACTTTTAAAGTGACACAGAATGGTATTTTTCAGCCGTAAAGCCATATCTTTGTATTATACCCAACAATAATGAGTGACACTCTAAAACATGAGTGCGGGATAGCGATGATTCGTCTTCTAAAACCGCTTGATTTTTATCTAGAGAAATATGGTACAGCACTTTACGGTGTAAATAAGTTATATCTCCTTATGGAGAAGCAACATAATCGAGGGCAAGATGGAGCCGGTGTAGCTAATATTAAATTAGATATGGAGCCGGGCAGAAAATATATTAGTCGCTATCGTTCAATCGAGAAAAATGCAATAGCAGATATTTTTGGGGTTATCAATCGCCCAATGGAAGAGGTAAAACAAACTAATCCAGAATTACTTAATGATTGTAATTGGCTAAAAAACAATATTGATTTCACAGGCGAATTAATGCTAGGACATCTCCGTTATGGTACCTATGGCGGGAATAATATCGAAAGTTGCCACCCTTTTCTTCGTCAGAATAATTGGATGACCCGTAATTTAGTTGTTGCTGGAAATTTTAACCTTACTAACGTTGAAGAACTTTTTAATAATCTAGTTGAAGTAGGTCAGCATCCTCGAGAAAAGGCTGATACAGTTACTGTAATGGAAAATATTGGCCATTTCCTTGATGAAGAAAATGACGATCTCTATTACCGTTATAAAATGGAGGGTTTTACCAAGCAACAAATAAGTCCTTTGATTGCAAATAATATTGATATTGCTGGGATACTTCGCCGTTCTTCAAAACGTTGGGATGGTGGTTATGTGATGGCAGGAATGATGGGACATGGCGATGCTTTCGTTTTACGTGACCCTTCAGGTATTCGTCCAGCTTGGTATTATGCTGATGATGAAGTTGTAGTTGTAACATCGGAGCGTCCTCAAATTCAAACTGCATTTAATGTTCCAATGGAAGCTGTTAAGGAAGTTAAACCGGGACATGCTTTAATCATTCGAAAGAATGGAAAAGTTACACAAGAATTAATTAAAGAACCGCTTACTCGTTTGTCATGTTCATTTGAACGTATTTATTTTTCTAGAGGTAGTGATGCAGATATTTATCAGGAAAGAAAAGCATTAGGCAGAATGTTATGTCCTAATATTTTGGAAGCGGTTGATAAGGATCTTAGGAATACTGTATTTTCTTATATCCCGAATACCGCTGAAGTTGCATTCTATGGTATGGTTCAAGGTATGGAAGAGTATTTGAGTTCTGTTAAGAAAAGAAAAATCTTAAACCTTGGGCCAAACCCTGATCCGGATAAATTGGAAGAAATTTTATCGATGCGTCCTCGTGCAGAAAAAATTGCAATTAAAGATGCAAAACTTCGAACATTTATTACCAATGATCATGATCGTACGGATATGGTTGCACATGTTTACGATGTAACTTATGGAACAGTGAATGCTGGAGTAGATAATTTAGTTGTATTAGATGATTCTATCGTTCGTGGAACAACTTTAAAAAACAGTATTTTAAGGATGCTTGATCGCTTAAATCCTCGTAAGATTGTAGTTGTATCTTCAGCTCCTCAAATTCGTTATCCTGACTGTTACGGTATCGATATGGCGAAGATTGCAGATCTTGTTGCTTTTCGAGCAGCTATTGAATTGTTGGAAGAAAATAATATGTTCCATATTATTGATGAAGTGTACGAAGCTTGCTTGGATCAAGTAAACAATCACGCTGCTGAATCACAGAATATGATGAAGCGTATTTATGAACCGTTTACATACGAACAAGTTTCTCAACGAATTGCAAAAATTGTTACTCCTGAAAATTGCAACTCAAATGTTGAAATAATTTATCAAACAATTGAAGATTTGCATATAGCTTGTCCTAATCATTTAGGAGATTGGTATTTTTCAGGAAATTATCCAACACCTGGAGGTAATCGTGTAGCTTGTCAGGCATTTATTAATTATGTAACTGGGAGTAACGAGCGTGCATATTAATTCAATCATATAGGTTTATAGTTTAATCGTTGTATTATGATCTTTAACTATCTCAGAAAATTACGTAAGAAGCAAAGAGGGTTAACTTTTCATCGACAATTAATAAAACCGGGTGATCTTGTATTTGATATTGGAGCACATGAAGGCGAACGAACATCTGCTTTTCAATATTTAGGAGCAAGGGTTATTGCTGTTGAACCTCAATCAGAAATATTTCAAATCCTTGAAGATCGTTTTTCGGAAGCAAGGTTGATTACTTTAATCAATAAGGCGGTGGCAGATGTTGAAGGTAGAGAAGAAATTAGGATTGGAAATAATTCACAATTTTCAAGTTTGTCGGAGGATTTTATTCAGCAAATTCCAAATTTGGAGCAGTTGAAATGGGATAAAAAGGAGTGGGTAGAAGTTACAACACTCGATCGTTTAATTCAAAAGTTTGGAGTGCCAGAGTATATTAAAATTGATGTACGTGGTTATGAAGTAAAAGTATTAAACGGATTAAGCACAGCTGTAAAACAAATCTCATTTAAGTATACCTTTCCTTTCAAAAAAGAAGCAATACTTTGCATTTCAATTATTGATAACCTAGGTGATTATCAATTTAACTTTATGCCTTTTGAAGAGATGGCTTATCAATTACCTGATATAGTTCCAGGAGCTGAGATGATTAAATTTATTGAGAATGCACCGGAAGGATTATTAACTGGTGAAATTTTTGCTTTTTTTCATTCATAATTTACAAGTCATTTTACGAATTAATTTAAAATCTAAATTCCCATTGGATGCCAAGTAGTTTTTATTTCATTGCAATTTAAAATACGATAAGGCGATTGGATTGGTTCTTTTGAAAAATCAACTGCTCGTTTAACATTTATTGCTGAATTTACCTGTACCGTTTTTTTATCGTTTGCATCTAAATCACTAAATACAATTGCATTTACATCCATATGCGTTGACGCATGTGCAATAAACTCTTTTCTTTGACCAGTTAAAATATTTATAACTCCCCCAGGTAAATCGGATGCATGTAATACTTCTGCAAAATCAACAGCTGTTAATGGATATTTATCAGCAGCAATAATTGTACAGGTGTTTCCACCAATTATTACAGGAGCTAAATGACTTATCATTCCTAATAACCCTTCAGCTTGTGGCGCAAGAATAGTAACAACTCCAGTAGGTTCAGGATATGAAAAATTAAAATGAGCGCTTTCTACTGGGTTTACAGTGCTAAAAATCTGAATATATTTATCACTCCATCCAGCATAATACACCAATAAATCTATTGAAGCATTTACTTCATTTTTAGCTTTTGCAGGAGTGTAACCTTGAAGAACCAATGTTTCAACAAACTGAGCATTTCTTCCTTCAAGAGTCTCTGCAATTCGATATAAAATTTGAGCTTTATTATATGCCGATCGTTTTGCCCAATCATTTTGTGCTTTTCGATTTGAAACAATAGCATCTCTTAAATCTTTACGTGAGGCACGACAAAAATTTGCAATGATATTTCCTTGATTATCTTTTAATGCAGTAAATCTTCCTGATTCCGTACGAGGAAATTTACCGTCAATATATAATTTATAAGTTTTGCGAACTTCTATTCGCGATGATGGATCAACTTTTACTTTTGAAATACCATTTCCATTTGAAGCGGCAATTGATTTTTTTATTTTGGTTTCCATAACAGGAAGAATTTTTGTTGAAATTTAAATTGGTAATGTAAAATAATATTAATTAAAATCTACATAAGGATGTAATCCATGTAATCCGCCCTCACGTCCCATTCCACTTTCTTTATATCCACCAAAGGGACTAGTAGGATCAAATTTATTATACGTATTCGCCCAAATAACACCCGCACGAAGTTTAGAGGATACTTTAAATATTTTTGAACCTTTATCAGTCCATATTCCACCCGATAAGCCAAAAGGTGTATTATTTGCTTTTTCAATTACTTCTTCAACAGTACGGAATGTTTGGATTGCTAAAACTGGTCCGAATATTTCTTTTTGTACTATACTTGATGATTGTGCAACTTTAGTAAAAAGTGTGGGACGAAACCAAAATCCTTTAGAAGGAATATCGCAACTAGATTGCCAACATTCGCCACCTTCATTAATACCAGCTTTTACTAAGCTTTTAATTTTATTTAATTGCTCTTTTGAATTGATAGCGCCTATATCTGTATTTTTATCTAGTGGATCACCAACAATTAATGTTTCAATTCTATCTTTTAATTTTCTTAAAACAAGTTCTGCAACACTTTCCTGAACAAATAATCGTGAGCCAGCACAACAAACATGACCTTGATTAAAAAATATTCCATTTATAATTCCTTCTACTGCTTGATCAATTGCCGCATCTTCGAAAATGATATTTGCAGCTTTTCCACCTAATTCTAAAGTGTATTTTTTATCAGTTCCAGCCAAAGCTTTTTGAATAATTTTTCCAACATCAGTAGAGCCAGTAAAAGCGATTTTATCAATACCAGGATGATTTACAATTGCAGCACCAGTGGATCCAGCTCCTGTAATTATATTTACAACACCTGGAGGTAAATCTGCTTCTTGAAAAATTTCTGCAAGTTTTAGAGCTGTTAACGGAGTAGTTTCTGCAGGCTTTAAAACAACTGTGTTTCCCGCAGCAAGTGCAGGTGCAATTTTCCATGCAGCCATTAGTAAAGGAAAATTCCAAGGGATAATTTGCCCTGCTACTCCTAAAGATTTAGCTGTTCTTCCTGGGAATGCATAGTCTAATTTATCAGCCCATCCCGCATAATAGAAAAAATGTGATGCAGCTAAAGGAATATCAATATCACGACTTTCACGAATAGGTTTTCCGCCATCGATACTTTCAATGATTGCAATTTCACGTGCTTTTTCCTGTAAAATTCGAGCGATTCTAAACAAGTATTTACCTCGTTCAGCTGCTGGCATTTTCGACCATGTTTTGTCGTAAGCAGTACGAGCAGCCTTCACAGCATTATCAACATCTGTTGCATTTGCATCTGCTACTATAGCAATCTTCTTCTCAGTTGCAGGATTAATGGTGTCAAAATATTTACCGCTTGTAGGCGAAACAAATTTGCCATTGATAAATAATTCATATTGTGCCTTTAATTGGATATGATCTGAACTTTCAGGTGCTGCAGCATACGACCATTTTGTATTGAACTTCAAACCGGGAGCTAAACTTTGCTTTTTCATTCGAAAATATTTTTTCCGAAATTAAATATTTTACCTTGATTTAGGGCTAGAATAGACTGAGAACTTGAATAATTTTGAAAAGAGACTAAAAAAACTCGGCTACCTGATAATTTCAGATAGCCGATTTCTATTTTGAGAAGTAATCTTATTTGAAAAGAATACTTAAATTTAAGAGATATTCATTAATTTTTTGGTTCCATCAACTTAAAAAATTGATCCAATTGTGGAAGGATTACTATCCGTGTCCTTCTGTTAGAAGCCCTTCCTTCGGCATTATCATTGGATGCTACTGAAATATATTCACTACGACCAGCAGCGATCATACGAGCAGGATCAACTTTATAGGTTTTTTGTAAAACTCGAACAATGGCAGTAGAGCGTAAAACACTTAAATCCCAATTATCTTTTATAGCACCAGAACTAATCGCTTTATTATCGGTATGCCCTTCCACCATAAATTGAATTGTTGGTTGAGCATTCACTACAGAAGCAACTTTGCCTAATACTTCTTTAGCACCAGCGGTAATTTCATAACTTCCACTTTTGAAAAGCATTTTATCAGAAATGGAGATAAAAACAGCACTTCCTTCAACTTTAATATCCACATCTTTGTCATCAATATTTGCCAAAGCACCTTTAAGATTTAATACAAGAGCCATATTTAATGAATCCTTACGGGACATTTCAACTTGCAAGTTTTTTATGTAACTATCTTTTGAATTAATGTTTTCTAATGATTTACGAATACTTTCTGCTTGAGTAGAAGAAATCACTGACATATCACCTAATTGCTTCATCATAGTATTGCTATTTGCTTTTAGATTTGCCAATTCATCTTCAAGTGAAATAACCCTTGCTGATTGTTTTTCTTTGTCGGAAATACAGGCACTTAGCATTAAATCAACATTGTCATATTGAGTTTTTAAGCTGTCGTATTTAGCGACTTGAGTTTTATATTTTTTTGTGGAGACACATGAGCTCATCATCAAAATTACAACGGATCCAATTAAAATTAACCTATTCATTTATGTTTATTTTTTTAGCAAAATTAGGAGTTCATCATTGAGTATTGGAAGAAAAAAGGAGAAAAGTGGAGATGTTTTCAACAATCTTTGTTCAACAAAATGCATTTTTAAATGCAAGCGATCAACTATTTGTAATTAATGATTTTGTAAAGATTAAGTCCACCTTTTGTTTGAACAAGAGTAACATTTTTAGTGTTTGTTGACAGGAATTCATCAAGCGCTGGATTATATAATTCTGAGTATTGTAAAAGATAATGAATATTGTACTTTATTAATTGTTCCTTAAAATTAGTTTGACTTTCATTTGGAAGGTTTGCAAATCCGGATCTTGAAGTATAAAGTGATAATGCGCGAGGTTTATTAAATAATATTCTATCTTCATGAGTTGTATTGCTTTTAATAAAGCCAAACATGAATTGCGCATCATAAATCATTGGTCCTTCTTGCAAAACGGTTTCTTTGTAATGAATATTTTCCCATTCAGGTTTAATAAGAAGAAATGCACTTCCAATTATTACGGGAATCATCAACCTTCTATAGGGTATAAGTGTTGCTAATTTATTGAATCCTAATCCAGCGTAAAGAAATAGAATAGGAGCAATAGGCATAAGAAAACGAAAACCAGCATTTGCATAGTTGTAAAATAAAAGTACAATCAAATAAGTAATCCAAACTAAATCGGCTAGATCAAATGATTTTCTGATTTTTAAAATTAATCCTATCAAAAAAGTAATCATAAAAATTTTAACTCCAATTGTTCCTATAAGTGAAAAGGAAGAATTGGCATTTGTTTGAATAAAAAGGGAAAGAACATCATAATATAAAATTAAATGTTGGTAAGCCATTGAAAGATCAAAACTAAAAAGTTGAGTGCGTATTTGGTTCTCTAAATGAACTCCAGAATCTAAAGGGAACATCAAATAGTTGAGTAAAAAAAATACAAAAAAGGAGAGCAGTGGAGTAAATATTCCTAAATGAAGTAATTGTTTTTTGGTTGCGTCTTTTTTATAAAATGATTTGTAAACCATAAGTATGAAAAGTGATAAAGGAACAACAAATCCTATAGGGCGAATTGATATCAATAAGCCCATTAGTAAGGATATTGATAGAGAAATTGATTTGCTATTTTTTTGTTTTTCAAATAAATAAAATACCCATAGTAGGATTAATGTAAATGGAATTTCAGAATTGATTTCGGATTTAAATCGTAGTAACCAAGGATTATAAACAAAAATCAAAATTAACAATAAGGACTTCCACGGTGCTAAAATTTGTGTAGTCCATAAAATAAAAAGCAAAACAATTAAGCAAACTAATAACGATAAATAATAATTAAATGCCAATATATTATTTCCAAATATTTCATAAACAGGACTAAGTATTAATGGAAATCCAATCGTGTAAGCGGAGGGACCTAAAATAGGATAATGGTTATTATAGATATATCCTGTTTCAAATTGAGGAATTCCTTCTACTATATTTTTTGCTTGATGGATATATTGTGAATTGTCATCGCCCCAATCTTGATCTTTTCTAATATTTAAAAGTAATAATGGAATAATGGTAATCGCAAACAATATTCTAATAAACCATCTTTGTTTTAATGTTTTAATTTGGATCATTAGTTCAATAGAGTTGAAATGGATGATTTAAAAAGGCCTAAATCAAATTATTTGGACCTTCACTAAAATCATTCAAACTTAATAAAATCCATTTTATCTAGGTGTAAACCATAGAAATATTATATTTTATAAACAAAACCCCACAAATTGATTTGAAATTTATTACTAACATTTGGTCAATTAACAATAATATTCTTTATATTGGATTCCTCAATTTAAAATCATTAAATAAAAAAACAAAATATACAACTTATGAAAAAAACCATCTTCAATTATGGAGCGTTGGCAATTTTATTGTCAGCAACTATTTCAAACAACTGTGATGCACAGTCATGGTCATTAACTGGTAATGCAGGTACCAATACAACTACCAATTTTATTGGAACAACTGATTCTAAACCACTAAAGTTTCGAACTAATAATTCAATACGAATGATAATTTCAAGTGGAGGAAAAGTTGGGATAGGTAATTCAGGTCCACTTTCAAGACTTGATATACTTGGTTCAACATCTGATTCTATATCAGTTGTAAATATTGTTGGAAAGTATGCAGGAAAAAAAGATGATGTAATTGGGTTGAACTCTCAGTCAACTCCAACGGATACTACAGGAATAGGTGTTAGAGGAAATGGTAATTTATCTGGGATTGACGGGTTCGGAAATAATTTCGGTGTATCCGGAAGTGGAGCAACTGGTGTGTATGGGCTTTCTAATTTTGGAGCAAGTGCTGGTTATCCTACAGGTGTTTGGGGCGAATCAAACGGTGGTACACAAGGAAATGGAATATTTGGATTTTCAGCTACAGGAACTCAACAAAATATTGCTATTTGGGGTATCGCAACGGATACAGTAAATAATGGAACTGCTAACAATACCGATTTCGCTGGATTTTTTCAAGGTAATATTGGCTATTGGAAAGCGTATAATATTTCTGATGCAAAATTCAAATCGAACATTCAGCCATTAAACGGAGCACTTGATAAAATTAAAAAACTTGCAACGGCTTCTTATGTATTTAAAAGAGATGAATATCCTAAACTATATTTACCACAAGGACAACAAATTGGATTTCTTGCTGATAATATGGAAAGCGTATTTCCTCAATTCGTAATTAAAAATTCTCTTCCTGCTAAAATTAATCCAAAAACGCACCAAGTAATTTCTCAAGCAGCAGATCTTAAAATGGTGGATTATATTAGTATGATTCCTGTTCTTACTGCTGGTATTCAAGAGCAACAAGCTCAAATTGAAAAGAAAGATGTTCTTATCATAGAATTAAGTAATAAACTAACTGCATTAGAATCAAGACTAGCGGCTTTAGAAGCAACTAGTGCTGTTCAAAATAACAGAACAAGTTCTTCCTTAAATGAAACTGCAGCAAAATTAGAGCAGAATAATCCTAATCCATTTACACTTTCTACTCAAATTCGTTATGCGTTACCTGAAGAATTTAAATCAGCTCAAATTATCATTACTTCTTCAAACGGAAATGTATTGAAAAACTATAGCATTAAATCAAAAGGACAAGGGCAATTAACAGTAAATGCAAATGAATTGGCGGCAGGAATTTACACTTATTCATTATTAATTGATGGAAGAATGGTAGATACTAAATCATTAGTTTTGACAAAATAAAATTATAAAATTGTAATATATCCTCTCTGAAATTATGGTTTTTCGGAGAGGATTTATTGTTTTATTGAAGTAGGAGCAATTAAAACGACGTTAAGGTAGTTTTTTAGGCATTATTGGGTACTTTTGCAGGCTTATTTAATAAACTCAATAAAATGTGCGGATTTGCGGCCTACACTGGAGCTGATGAACAGATTAAACAATTATTCAGCAAAGATTTTTATACAATTAAACATCGTGGACCAGATAATTCCACTATAGT
>JANPGA010000056.1:0-8933 GCA_031423735.1 Bacteroidota bacterium
TGAATTCTTTATGCAACTCTTGTCGGATCGATACCAATTCAAAGTGTTCAATATTTGAATTATAATTAAATGTATCAATAAATGATGGATACTTTTTTATCTGCTCGTTGGGAAAATTTAATAATGGCTAATTATGCCGTAAATGCTGAGGTGTTAAAACCTTATTTGCCGAAAGGTGTCGAACTCGATTTTTATCATAACAAAACCTACTTAAGTCTAGTTGGTTTTATGTTTAAACAAACTAGTCTTTTTAAAATACCAATCCCATTCTTAGGAACATTTGAAGAAATAAATCTGCGTTTCTATGTAAAACGAATTGAAGGAGGTGTAATAAAAAGAGGTGTTGTATTTATCAATGAAACAGTTCCATATACAATGGTAGCTTGGCTTGCAAATAAATTAT
Source organism: Bacteroidota bacterium (assembly GCA_031423735.1). GTDB lineage: Bacteria > Bacteroidota > Bacteroidia > AKYH767-A > OLB10 > JANXSD01. The sequence continues at coordinate 404 of JANPGA010000056.1, forward strand.
ACAACGAACATTACATAGCTATTCCTACAAAAAACCATATCATTAACAATATCACTAAAAAAACCATTAGGTATGATTGGAAAATAAATAAAAATTGGAATCATCTGGAAGTAAATACTACCAAAGTACAGGAGCAAATGTTACCAGGAAGTATTGAGGAATTTATCTTTGAACACTATTTTGGATATACAAAAATAAATAGCCAACGATCTCAAGAATATAAAGTGAATCATCCTAGATGGCAAGTGAATAAGGTGATCGATTATTCTATACACTGTGATTTTACTTCCATGTATGGAAATGACTTCTCCTTCTTAAACAAACAGAAACCTGATTCTGTTATAATTGCTGAAGGATCGCCAGTTACTGTGAATTGGAAGAGAACTCAATTTTAAAATATTGAACAGATGGAGCCAAAAGATATCGACCGAATAATTGAAATGGCATGGGAAGACCGAACCACTTTTGAAGCCATTAAAATACAATTTAATTTTTCAGAGGCAGATGTTATTCAGTTAATGAGAAAGGAGTTAAAACGCAGTAGTTTTAATTTGTGGAGAAAGAGAGTAAATAGTGGTGTTAGTAAAAAACATTCACTTAAAAGAGCTGCTGATGTAAGCCGGTTTAAATGCAGCCGACAAAAAGCTATTTCGATGAATAAAATAAGTAAGCGGTAGATGGAAACACTATTCATAACTAATTATCCATCGATACTTGATAAAATTGAACACATAGATCCACTGAAATATGGCAAAACCAGAAATTATGTGAATGGTGATGTAACATACTTATCACCTTACATTTCACGTGGTGTGATTAGCACGAAACAAGTACTTGAAAATGTGTTAGCTAAAGGATATAAAATTTCACAAATAGAATCTTTTGTTAAAGAACTTTGTTGGCGCGATTATTTTCAACGGGTGGGTCAGGCAAAAAATTTGAATCAGAATATTAAGCAGCCACAACATCCTGTTTTAAATAAAGAAATCCCTTCAGCAATTGTTAATGCCCAAACTGGTATTACAGGAATTGACAATGCCATTGAACAATTATACTGCAACGGCTACATGCACAATCATTGCCGAATGTATACCGCTTCAGTAGTATGCAACATTGCAAAATCATATTGGTTGCATCCAGCGCAATGGATGTATTACCATTTGCTGGATGGCGACTGGGCAAGCAATGCGTGCAGCTGGCAATGGGTTGCCGCAACAAACAGCAGCAAAAAATATTTCGCTAATCAGGAAAACATCAACAAGTACACCAACACGAATCAGGCAGATACATTTTTAGATGCTTCGTATGAAGTTTTAGAACAATCCGAAATACCTACTACACTTTTTGCAATGCAAAAATTAACTCTTGAGTCTACATTGCCTGAAGGTGAATTGCTAACTATTGATCCCAACTTGCCCACTTTCATTTATAATTACTACAACCTGGATCCACTCTGGCATGCAAATGAACCGGCCAACAGAATATTACTATTAGAGCCTGACTTTTTTAAATCTTATCCTATTAGTAAAAAATGCGTTGATTTTATGTTGGCGTTGTGTAAAAACATACAAGCAATTCAATTGTATGTAGGTTCATTTGATTCACTTGTTAAAGAGCATCAGCTAACAAATATTTTTTACAAAGAACATCCTCTCAACATCGGATATAGAGGAAATATTGAAGAAAGAGATTGGATTGCTAAAGAGGTTTCCGGGTATTTTCCGTCGTTTTTTTCGTATTGGAAAAAAGTAGAAAAACACCTATATTAAAAGACTTCCATGATTTTTAATAAAGCTGATATAGAACACTTAGAACAACGTTTCCGAACTGTATTTGTCAATTCATTGGGAGGCTTCAGGCAAGCGGTTTTGGTTGGCACAAAGTCGGAAGAAGGTAAAACAAACCTTGCTATTTTTAATTCGCTAATACATCTTGGTGCTAGCCCGGCTTTGTTTGGCTTAATCTGCAGGTCCAACAGTGTGAATAGAGATACCTTACAAAATATTCTTGATACAAAAGAATATACCTTAAACTATATTCGTGCAGATCAATTTGAGAAAGCACATCAAACATCAGCGCATTATGAAAAAGGTGTTTCTGAATTTGATAAAGTAGGTTTTAAAGAGTTATATTATACCAATTGCATTGCACCCTTTATAGATGATGCAGTGGTAAAAATTGCCATGAAGTTGGAGCAAACCATACCCATTACTTTGAATGGTACAGTGCTAATTATTGGCAGTGTGATGGAGGTTGAAATAGATGAATCATTGGTTGGTAAGGATGGGTTCATAGCATTATCAGATGCTGAAGTATTGTTGAGTCAAGGGCTCGATGCTTACTTTGTTTCAAACCCAATTGGTAGGTTGCAATATGCAAAACCATAAATGAAAGTTTAATTAAAATGCACTTGTGATAAATAGCCTGCGGCAGGAAATTGTTATTGTTTGGTTTAAAAGAGATTTGCGATTTACCGATCACGAACCTCTTTACGTTGCTCAAAAACAAAGTCTTCCTATCCTGCTTCTTTATTGTTTTGAACCATCGGTAATGAATTACGATGACAGCAATGTTCGTCATTGGCGATTTGTATATCAATCATTAGAGGAAATGCAATCGAAGCTACGTGATTTGAATTCACAGGTATATATTTTTCAAGCTGAAGTTTTTACTTTATTCCAAAAACTTTCTGAACACTATCATATCAAAAATATTTTTTCGCATCAGGAAATTGGCAATAAAATAACTTACGAAAGAGATATTATTATTCAACAATTTTGCTTACAAAACAACATTGAATGGAAAGAATATCAGCATAACGGTGTAGTGCGAAAATTAAAATCAAGAAAAATTTGGGAGCAACTTTGGAAACAAAAGATGATGGAAGCACCTAAACTAGTTGATGAAGAAAATTGGAATTTATTGAATCTGAATGAAGGGGTTTATAACGATTTAAAAGGTCCTGAATTGAATGCTGAAATCACCACAAATAATAAAGCATTTCAGCCAGGAGGGGAATCCAATGCATGGAAATATTTGCAAAGTTTTTTAAACGAACGTTATGTCAACTATTCCAAACATATATCTAAACCGTTATTGAGCCGTAAAGGGTGTAGCCGTATTTCGCCTTACCTCAGTTATGGAAATATAAGTATGCGTATGGTTTATCAATTTACCATGCAGCATTATCCAAATGCTACCAATAAAAGAGCCCTTTCCAATTTTGTTTCGCGATTACACTGGCACTGTCATTTCATGCAAAAATTTGAAGATGAATGCCGCATGGAATTTGAAAATGTTAACAGTGCATATGATACTTTGGTGAAACCTAAAAATGAAGCTTACATTCATGCATGGCAAACTGGAATGACAGGAGTTCCAATCGTAGATGCTTGTATGCGCTGTTTGGTGTCAACAGGCTATATCAATTTCAGAATGCGAGCTATGGTGGTTTCATTTTTTGTTTTTAACCTGTGGCAAGACTGGCGCGAATTGCATTTCTTAGCCAGAAATTTTTTGGATTACGAACCCGGAATTCATTATCCACAACTACAAATGCAATCGGGTGTTACTGGCATCAATACTATTCGCATTTACAATCCAATCAAAAACTCACAAGAACATGATGAAGAAGGCTTGTTTATCAAAACATGGATATCTGAATTAAAAGAAGTTCCAGCTACGATAATTCACGAGCCATGGAAAATGAGTTTGATGGAACAAAATTTATATAAGGTTATTATTGGTAAAGATTATCCTAACCCTATTGTGGATATTGAAGCTACTAGGAAAGCAGCAAGTGAGGTGATTTGGAGTTTCAGAAAAAATGATGCAGTGAAAAAAGAAAGCAGTAGAATTTTAAAGAAACATGTTAACAGTTCATCAACATTCCAATTAAAAAGAAAAAAGCAATCTTGAAACAGATAAAAAAATTAGACTTTCCCACTAAGATTTGCATTGTTTGTGAGCGACCTTTTAATTGGCGAAAAAAATGGGAAAAGGTTTGGGATGAGGTTAAATATTGTAGTGATAAATGCAGAATGAATAAAACTAAAAAATGAGTAAAACAGGAATCATTTTCCCGCATCAATTGTTTGAGCAAAACACACTAGTTTCAAGATGTGAGACTGTTTATTTGGTCGAAGAGATATTGTTTTTTAAACAATATAATTTTCACAAACTCAAAATTGCTTTTCTTAGAGCAAGCATGAAGTTTTATGAGAGCTATCTGCTATCCCAAAAAATAAAAGTTGTGTATATCGATTCGTTTAACGAGTTAAGCGATATACGTAACCTTATTCCATATTTGCATTCCATTGGTGTAAAGGATTTTGATTATATCGACACTACAGATTACTTGCTGCAACGCAGAATGGAAAAGGCTTGTAAGAAATTTTCTATCCATTTCAATAAAAATTATTCCCCATTATTTTTAAATAGCCCTGAAGAAATTGCAAATTACTTTTCGGAAAAGAAACGCATGTTTCAAACTGACTTTTATAAACAGCAGCGGCTTAACAGAAACATATTGTTAGAGACCAATAAAAAACCCATTGGTGGCAAATGGACCTATGATGATGAAAATCGATTGAAATATCCTAAAAGCAAAACTCCTCCTAAAGTGGATGCTTTAAAAGCAAATGATTTTTATAAAGAAGCCATTGCATACACTCAAAAATATTTCCCAGATAACTATGGAAAATTAAATAATGATTGTTGTTATCCAACCAATTTTTATGAAAGTAAAAAATTGCTAAATATTTTTTTTAAAACACGATTTTCAGAGTTTGGTGCTTATGAAGATGCTATCGTTGAAGACCAAAATTTTTTGCATCACAGCATTTTGACACCAATGCTAAATGTTGGTCTGCTAACCCCTCAATTTGTTATTGATGAAGCATTGAATTATGCAAGCAATCACGAAATTCCATTAAATTCTTTAGAAGGGTTTATAAGACAAATAATAGGTTGGCGAGAATTTATAAGAGCCGTTTACGAGTTAAAAGGCAATGAAGAAAGGACAAAAAATTATTGGGGCTTTACGCGTAAAATACCAACTTCTTTTTGGAACGGAACTACAGGAATAGAACCGCTAGATATCACTATTAAAAAAGTTTTAGAAACAGGATATTGTCATCACATAGAAAGGTTAATGGTTTTGGGAAACTTTATGTTATTGTGCGAATTCGACCCCGATGAAGTTTACCGTTGGTTTATGGAACTTTTTATTGATGCTTATGATTGGGTGATGGTTCCTAATGTTTATGGCATGAGCCAATTTGCTGATGGAGGATTGATGGCGACTAAACCCTATATTAGCGGCAGCAATTATTTAATAAAAATGAGTGATTACAAAAAGGGAGAATGGCAACAGATCTGGGATGGATTATTTTGGAGATTTATGTATACTCATAGGGATTTCTTTTTGCAAAATCCTAGATTGGGAATGCTAATAAGAACTTTTGACAAAATGCCCGAAATAAAACAACAGCTACATTTAAAAAATGCCAATCAATTTCTTGATTCACTTTAAGGAAATCTAACTATGGATTGGTATTTCTTCTTAAAATAACATAAAAATTAAAGTGCAATTTTGCTATTTTGAATTAAAACAAATCAATGAATAAATATTTAAAACTTTTCTGTTGTATCCTCTTAACTCTTTCTATAGGGGCAATTTCAGGCATAGCCACTTCTTCAGGCATAAACAATTGGTTTATGAAATTGAACAAGCCGTTTTTTAATCCGCCAAACTATTTATTTGGTCCGGTTTGGACATTGCTTTATTTACTAATGGGAATTTCTTTTTATATGATTCTTCAATCACAAATGGGAGTGTTAAAAAGAAAAGCAATTATTATTTTCGTTATTCAGCTTATATTAAATTTCTCTTGGAGTTTTATCTTCTTTAAATTTCAATTAATAGGATTGGCTTTTATTGAAATTATTTTGATTTGGATAGCTATTTTATCAATGATTATTGTTTATAATAAAATCAATCACGTAGCGGCTAGGCTGCAAATTCCATATTTACTTTGGGTAAGTTTTGCAACAGTATTAAATGGAGCTATATGGTGGCTAAATTAAATGATGAATAACTTTTTAAAGTAAAATAAAAATGAAGAAAATAATTGTAGTGTTAGGTGCTACTGGAAATCTTGGAGGTAAAATTGTTAATGCCCTATTAGCGCAAGGAGCTGAAGTAAAAGCAATTGTTCGATTAGAATCTGACAAAAAGAAAATAAAAGAGTTAGAACTTAAAGGTGTCAAAGTAATTCAAATCGACACAAGTAATAAATCGGAAGTAGCAAAACACTGTATAGGTGCAATGTGTATGGTCTCTGCTTTGGCTGGTTTACGAGAAACTGTATTAGATGCTCAAAAAATCTTTCTAGATGCTGCAGTGGAAGCAAATGTGCCAAGATTTATTCCAAGCGATTACTCAAGCGACTTTACAAATTTAAAGGTTGGTAAAAATAGAAATTTAGATTTAAGAAGAGAATTTCATCAATACCTTGACAAAGCTCCTATAAAACCCACCACTATATTTAATGGTCCATTTATGGAATTGCTAACCACAGAGATGCCCTTGATTATGTTTAAACAAAAACGTATTCTTTGTTGGGGTAATCCAAATCAAATAATAGAATTTACAACTACCTATAATATTGCTGAATTTACAGCAAATGCAGCATTGGACGAAACAACACCTCGGTTTTTGAGAATTGCAGGAGACACTCTATCATGTAATGATTTCGTTAAATTGCTGACTGAAATTACAGGCAACAAGTATAAACTATTCAGGCCAGGTGGAATTGACCTTTTTAATATAGTAATCAAACTCACCAAATCCTTTTCACCGTCAAAAACCGAACTGTATCCTGCTTGGCAAGGAATGCAATACATGCGAGATATAATGGAAGGAAGGATTATTTTTCAAAAATATGACAATGAAAGATATTCAACAAAAAAATGGACTACAGTAAAGGACTTTTTGATTAAGTAAAAAGCAAATAACAAATTGCAGGTGAAGAATGAAATATAAACTATAAATTTTGAAATCCATGTTATAAGGAACTAGTTTGCGATTAGTAATTTTTAATTGGGCTATTGCGATGATGTAATCAATGAGTAAAAAATCTATTTTGAATACAATAAAAAATTAAGAAATAAAAAATTTGTTTGACTTAACTAAAAACTAATCGCTCCTAAAAGAACTTTCCCTTTTATTTTTGAAAACACTCGTTGCAGTAAAAGCATTGCAATTATCTATAACAAATCCTGGTTTTGATTATCTATCGCTTAAACAAATCATCAACCTTCTTCATTTCCTATTAAAATCAATTATATTTGTTGAAGTATGGGAGTTTTTAGACGAACTGACCCTATGCGTTATGCTTTGGCGAAACTATTAACTTTAAATTGACTGCAAGAAATAAAGCAGAATGAAAAACCTTCTAACCATTTGTTTAATTCATTTCACATTTATTTCAATTGCTCTTTTAATAAGGTTTCGAAATGAAAGCTAAATTATATTCTTTAATAAAATTGAGACTAATAATAATTAGTTTCCTATATTGGTGAAATAATTGGTGAAATATTTTAAGCAAAAATTGAACTAAATGTATTTGATATTGCCAGAATTACCTGAAGATTGGACTTATTTTTTGGCATAATTAAACATAAAGTAATTATTCTATGTAGAAAATATAAAAACTAAAATGAATTAAATAAAACATTATTTATTGTTAAATAAAAGTATGAATCCAAATGTGGACTGGTTTTTTAATAAAACTTCAAAATGGCAAGAAGAATATTCAGCATTAAGACTACTTGCACTTGATTTTGGCTTAACCGAAGAATTAAAATGGGGATGTCCTTGCTACACCTTGAAGAAAAGCAATATCTTTTTAATACATGGTTTTAAAGACTATTGCGCACTGCTATTTATGCAAGGAGCTTTGCTTAAAGACAGTAAAAATATTTTGATACAACAAACCATAAATGTACAATCAGCACGACAATTAAGATTTACTAACATAAAAGATATTTTAAAAAATAAATCAACAATAAAGGCATACATAAAAGAAGCTATTGCAATTGATAAGGCTGGATTGAAAGTAGAATTAAAAAAAACAACAGAATTTAAAATGCCTCTAGAATTTCAAACAGTTTTGGAAGAGATGTCTGAATTGAAAATAGCCTTTCAATCTCTCTCTCCTGGAAGACAAAGGGGATACCTACTCTACTTTTCATCAGCTAAACAAGCTAAAACTAGAGAAGCAAGAATTGAGAAATATTTACAAAAAATTTTAGACCGAAAAGGTTTAGATGATTAATGGGATTTTTTTTAAAATGGTTATTAAAACTATAAAATGAATTCTTGTAGGTTGTTGAGATCCTGAAAGTATCTTTTGTTAAAAAATATTTGTTGAGTTCAATGGATATGTAGAATTCAAAGAATTAAAATAATTTTCGATAAAATGTGTTATGTTGAAGCACTAGCTATTTATTAATTTACAATAAAAAT
>JANPGA010000057.1:0-9128 GCA_031423735.1 Bacteroidota bacterium
GCCACTTCTTCTTTGGCTTTTTTAGCAGAATTCAATGCATCTTGAATAGAAGTTTCACGTTCCTTTAATGATGACAAGATTGGTCCCCATGCAAATTTGCGCATTAAGAAAACAACAATCAGGAAGGATACGGTCATCCAAAAAACGAGGCCGAAGTCGGGTTTAACGAGTTCCATATAAATTAATTTTTTACAGTTTTATTTAGAGGCTAAAGAATAGCGAATAATTGTTTTTTTTGCGAATCAAATAAACCGGTGCTGAGCCAATCGCTTTCGCACCGGTTAATAGATTTGCGAGCAATCGTACAAATTACTTTGTAAGGATTGCAAGAAGGCCGATAACCATCGCGAAGAAGGCAGCACCTTCAACGAGAGCAGCAGCAAGAATCATGTTACTACGGATGTCGCCTGCAACTTCAGGTTGACGAGCAATTGATTCAAGAGCACTTCCGCCGATACGGCCGATACCTAGACCTGCGCCAACAGCAGCAAGACCTGCTCCAACAGCACCTAGACCATAACCGATTCCGATATTGGCACCATTAGTAGCTGCGTCGAGTAATAGGGTTGATAACATTGTATTGAGTATTAAGGATTAAATATATACTTGATAATAAATTTAAACGATTGATTCTTGATGTGCATCTTCATGCAAATGTTTTTCATCATGATGATGTTCTTCAACCGCTGCTCCAATATAAACTGCTGAAAGCATCGTGAAAACATACGCTTGAAGGAATGCAACTAACAACTCAAGTGTTGTCATGAAAACTGTAAACACTAACGATAATGGAGATACTGCCAATCCGATACCCGTTCCATTTTCACCAAAGATGAAAATCAAACAAAAGAATGCAAGACCAATAATATGACCTGCAGTAATGTTTGCAAAAAGTCGAATCATTAACACAAACGGACGAAGAAATACTCCAAGAATTTCGATTGGTGTTAATAGAATTAAAATTGGCTTAGGAACACCTGGCATTGCGAAAATGTGTAACCAATATCCTTTGTTTGCACTTACTGAAACAATGATAAAAGTGAAAATTGCTAATGTCATTGTAACTGCAATATTTCCAGTAAGATTTGCTCCTCCTGGGAAAACTGGAATTAATCCCATCAAATTAGAAATCCAAATAAAGAAGAATACAGTTAACAGGTAAGGAACATATTTTTCAAATTTCTTTTCACCGATACCTGGTTTAATTACTTCATCACGAACAAATAAAATTATTGGTTCAATTGCATTTTGCAAACCTGTTGGTGCTAATCCTTTTCTTTTACGTGTATATGCACCAGCAACATTTGTGAAAATCACCAACATCAACCCAATTGAAATAAATAATGACATTACATTTTTTGTGATTGAAATGTCGAACATTCCGGCAGTAATTTCTTCATTTGCAGTAGTTTCTTCTGCAGGAACTGGAGCTGTTTCATTTACTGCAACCACCTTTCCTTCTTCCAGTTTGAATCCTTCATAAGCCATATGGCCATGCTTAAACTCACTCGACATAAAAGTAACTAGGCCACGATCTTTACTATAAATAATAACAGGCAATGGGATTTCTGTATGTCCCCAAAGATGCCAGCCATGACTATCCGCAATATGTTCCATAATCACCTTACCAGCATTTAACTTTTCAGTAGCATGAGGAGCTTCAACACTAGTTGCATCTGCATGCATTTCGTGCTCCGCTGGGAGATTAGAAGGTTGTGCTTCCTGAGCATGGTTGGAAATAGAAAACGCAACCGTAAATGCGAGGAAGGTAAGAATTGAAATAAGAGATAACTTACTGATTTTCATCATAATACGTAGACCTATAGGCTCAATAGAGGCGCAAAGGTAGTTAAAATCAAATAAAAAGCTAATTGAACTTTTAAACAAAGTAGGACTTAAATGCATCCCAACTATCTCCATAAAACCCTATTAGCTAAAGGCTAAGTAGATTGCCATTTTGACATAAAAAATTGAAAAACAGATATTTAAATTTTAAGTATTGTCATTTTTAGATAAAAATTCAACAGCTTTCTTTTACCAATAATAGGGCTAGCCAATAAAAATCCTTTAAAAAAACCTTGATTTATCCTAAAAGTAGGATGTAAACTGGGCGGTTCCGTTGTACTAAGGAACAAGCTTACAAAAGCACCGAAGTCATCTAATTATTATGAACAAAATCTCTATTAGAAACCATGACTTGAAAAAGTTCGAGTCATTAATTAGTTGTTCAATAAAAGAAAGTACGTTTTAAAAGTTTTGCTTCTTTTTGTATTTCCAGGCTGATTTCTGGGGTATTGCATTAATTGAATTAGTTTTCTTGTTTTCTAGTTTAATATGTTTTTTTCTGAGCAACTTTTGTTGTTTGTTAAAGTTCCTTTATTCAAAGGCTATTCACTTTTTGTTGAATAATTTGTTTATCAGCAATAGTTTTAGCTAATGATAAAGCACAAAGAAAATGTTCTTTTGATTTTTCTTTGTCAATGGTTTTATACAATTCGCCTAGTAGTGTAAAATAAAAGTGATTATCTGATAAATTCAATTTCTCGGCTTCAACAATTGCCTCTTTCACTCCATTGGCTTTTGCCAACGCATACGTTCGGTTCAATGCAGTAATGGGTGAATATTCTATTTGCAATAAGCGATTATAAAGTTGCAAAATATTTTCCCATTTTTCCGTAGTATCCCTTTTTTGAGTATGCCAATATGCAATTGAGGCTTCTAAATGAAACTTTGAAATATGATTGCCTTGTGATGAACGCCCTAAGTAATATTCACCCTTTTGAATTAATTCTTTATTCCAAAGAGTTTCATCTTGCTCCTCATACAAAATTGAATCTCCATTTGAAGTTGTTCGTGCTTCAAACCGTGAAGAGTGGAAGCACATTAAAGCGAGCAATGCGTTTGTTGATGGAGTGTTGGTCTGTTCATTTTCTGTGAGCATGAAATTTAATCGCATCGCTTCAATACAAAGATCCTTTCTTAAAGTGGTATTTTGAGCAATAGAATAATAACCTTCGCTAAACAATAAATAAAGAGTAGTTAAAACATTTTCCAATCGTTTATCTATTTCTGATCGGTGTGGAAGTTCAATTTTTATTTTTGCAGCGCGCAATTTTTCTTTTGCTCTTGAAAGTCGTTTGTAAATAACATCTTTACTTGTTAGAAATGCATCAGCAATTTCTTCGGCACCAAAACCACAAAGTATATTAAGAGATAAGCAAATTTGGTCTTGAGATGAATTACAGGGGTTGCAAATAGTAAACATCATTTGTAGTTGACTATCGTAAATATTTTTTTCTGACCAATCAATTTCAAGTTCTTGAACTATTGTATTAGTATGTTTTAATTCAAATACAATTTTTTCGTTAAAAATTCTATTGTGTTTTAAATAGTCTTGTGTTTTATTTTTTGCAACGGTGTAAAGCCAAGCTGTTGGGTTTTTGGGTAATCCTTTTAAACCCCATGTTTCAGCAGCAAGAAGAAAAGTATCACTTACAATGTCTTCGGCAATTTCGATATGCTCAATACTAAATACCTTACAAAGTACCGAAATTATTTTTCGATATTCCGTTCTAAATAAATGTGGTATTAGTTCTTTCTCATCCATAAATAAAAAACGTCTCTGCAAATTTACAGAGACGTTTTGATTTCATCTAATTATTTAATCCATTGGAACTATAGTTCGTACTTCTACATTTCCATTCATTTGTAAAATTGGGCAATCTTTAGAAAGTTCTGCTGCTTCATCTATTGAGTTTGCTCTTACAATAATATAACCTCCGATAGCTTCCTTCATTTCAACATAAGGACCATTCGTAATTACATTATTTGATTTTACAACTCTGCCATCAGATGATAGTCGATTTCCTGAATTTACCAGTTTGTTTTGAGCAGCAATATTTCCTATCCAATCTTGCCACGGTTTCATCATTGCTTGTAACTGCTCAGGTGATGGTTGTGGTTCGCCACCACCTTCGTTTCTTCTGAATACTAATAAAAATTCTTTCATATTATAATATTAAATAAATGATTAATAAAAAAATTGTTCAGAGATAATTTTGCCATCTTTTACTCCGAAAACGCAAATTTCGTCCCATACAACTCTTCCCATTCCTTTTAAATCAGCATCTAATTTACAAACAAAACTGAAATAATTATTTGCTATAATTGGGTCTTCAAAAGAACCACTGTAACGTTTTTCAATTAACGATGCAAAATGTTTCCCTTTAGCCAGTACGGCGTCTTTTCCAATAGCTGGTGGTGTAGGGGAGTGAGCTGGTTCATGACTTGTTACATTATCGGCAAAAAGTTCTTGTTGGGATTCCAAAACTAGCCCTTTGCGGCAAAGTTCAATTAATCTGTTTGCAACCTCTTGGGTTGTCATTGCTTTTGTTTCCATTTGATTGTATTAAAATCGTTAATCTATTTGAATTATATAACTATAACGATTAACTTTTTAAAATTGGACAAGATTGAGAAATTAATTATATTTTTTTGATTACTATCATTTTCTTAACTTTGGTTTACAATGAAAACTTACATCCAAACCTGCATCTTTAATACATTTTATTAAATAGTATTAGTCTAAAAATACAAAATGTAATGCTTGCCTACCACTGAGCTATAGTTCAGGTTTATTAGTGATATATCCTTTGACTTGTTCTTTTACGTTCATTCAAAATATTAAATTTTGGTTAGTTACATCAGTAAATCTCAGTTAGTGAATTCCAGATCACACCATTGCAATACGAAGCTCAACTGTTTGATTACGGAACAAAGCCTTTCTTTTTAAAATATATTAAATTCTTAGTGTTGTAAGATATGCAACTGATCACTTGAAATTGTGACGAGCCAGTCTTACTCAACAATTAATTTCTTACCGTAACTTTTCTCTCCGTCAAAAACTTTCACGAAATAAATTCCTGGTGAAATATTTTCAATATTGATTTCTTTTTTTGAATCGTTGAAAATACTCTGTGCATAAACACTTTCGCCAAGGGTATTAGATATAATTATATAGCCTTTTGAAATTATTGATCCAAAATAAACAATTAAATTGTTTGATGATGGATTTGGGGAAATATAAAAATCATTTGAATAAATATGCTCATTCATACCTACATTGTAAACAGAATAGCATATTGATGTATCAATGCAGCCATTTTGTACTATTTTTACTGCATAAGAACCATTTGCTGTGGCAAGAAAAACCTGGTTCAGTTCTCCTTGAATTATTACTGAATCACAATAAATCCATTGATAATTAGCACCAGCTGCATTTGCAAAGAGTAAAGGAGGATTTGCAGTAACGCTTATATCCACAGAATTTATTGTAAGATTTATTGTTATTAAAGAGTCACATCCAAAAATATTTGAAAGTGTATCTGTATAACTACCTGAAGTAGTCCAAACATAATTACCACTGGGAGAAATATAATTATCACAAGCTGAAGTAGTAATGGCTGAATCTGATTGATTATAGATAGTTAGATCTATAATAAGAATTGAATCACAACCATGAACATTAGGAATTGTGTCATAATAGGTGCCGGAAATAGTCCAAGTATAATTTCCGCTCGGAGATTGATAACTAATGCACTCATTAATTAAAAGAGTAGAAATTGAAGGATAGATTATAGTTAGATTAATCGTGACTATGGAGTCACAACCTGCAATATTTATTAATGTATCCGAATAAATTCCTGATGAAGTCCATATATAATTGCCAGATGGAGAAGTATAATTTTCGCAGGAAACGGCATTAAAATAACCATAAGAAGTGCCCACATTAAGATTTATTGCATATACTGAATCCATTGCGATACCTCCACCAGGAATAGTATCAAAATATAATCCTGTAGATGTCCAAGTATAATTACCGCTTGGAGAAATCAAACTATCACAAACGGTGGTAAATATTTCAACAAAATTACCTGGATAAACAATTCTTGTAAGAGCTGTATTTGTTATAACTGGTAAATTATAGTCAAAATAAATTGCTGCATAATTAGTCACACTGTCATGCACTGCAAGATATGTTTTAGGATGAATCCTGTACCTGACAAAGCCATGACTTTCCGGTTCGTTGATATTACTATCTGGAAGTAAAATGTCATCAAATTTAAATTCCAGGTTTCCCTCCAACGAAAGATAATTTAAACTAAAAATGTGTGATGAAGAAATAATTTCAATTGACATCAAATCGAATTTGAATGTGTCAATGGGGTTTAAAATTTTTACATTGAAGGCAGTGTCGCTTCCTGTATTTTGAAATCGAACAATATAATCCAAATAAGGAGAGGTTATTAATTCATCGGTAGTAATGCTGTCCTTATCCACTAAAATATCATTGGGATCAACTGAACCAGAAGTGAGATGTCTCCAGGAAGCAAAGTTATCTTTTGGATTCTGATCATTCATCAGTGGTTCAATTTTAACTGATGAATTTATCCAATATCCTAAACCTGTGGTTGACTTAACATGTACGGTTACGGTAATATTTGATTCATTAAAAGGATATAAAATCGGAGCTCGCCATACAATAGAATCAGTTGATGCAGATAAAGGAAGCACCGTGGAAGAAATATAAGTTAAACCCGAATCAGGATAAAAAACAATTGTTCCCTGGATAGGGTTTGTTCCCACATTTTTATAGTGAATATTATAAGTGGCATTAAACCCGGGTCGAAAAGCTCCAACAGGAGTTATAGTTATTTGCAAATCATTTATAAAAATTGTTTGTTGGGTAGCGAAATCATTTAGTGAATCAATTTGATTCATTCCGGTGAATGTTGTATTATGAAAAGAAGGAGTAGTGCTAAGATAAAATGGATTTTGTTGCGTAACTGTGTATGTGCCGGTATCAGAAACAGCTAAACGATACGTGCCATCAGCCTTTGAAAAAGTAAAACGGTTAGTGTTGGTTTCCTTTATTATTTTGTATGGCAAATAAATATCTGATGAGTCTTTTACATTATTTCCATTATAATCATAAAATGTTTTTCCAGTAATTAAATTATAATCACTTGCATCATCGAGCTTAAATACCCAATAATCATAATCCCCTTTCGAGTTCTCTGTTTTATTTCCTGAAATATTAGAACTTGAATAACCTCCTCCAAAATAATTACCATTGGGCATCTGTGAAATATTACTAAGAACATCATTGCCTCTCCCTCCTATAGTTCGCTGCCATTGGATATTCCCCACAGAATCAAGTTTTAAAATCCAATAATCATTTTGCCCAAAATTCGCGCTGGTTTTTAGGCCTGATATTGGAGAGTTTGAATAACCTCCACAAATAAATCCATTGTCAAAAGTTGGGAAAATATAATTCAGATAATCGTCACCACTTCCTCCAATTGTTTTTTGCCAGATAATATTTCCAACTGTATCCAATTTTAAAATCCAGAAATCACTTAACCCAAACGAAGGTTCTGTTTTTAATCCTGAGCTATCTGATGATGAGGTGCCACCGCATATATAATTCCCATCAGCCAGTTGTTTTATTACTCCTGATTGTTCATTCGCGCTGCCTCCGATAACCTTCTGCCATTGTACAGTGCAGTTGGAGTTGAGCTTTACAATCCAATTGTCATAACCTCCATAACCACTTGCATAAGGACCGTATGACCAACCAACGCAAATAAAACCTCCATCACTTGCAGAAGCAACAGAGGTTAAATAATCACCTGCCCATGCGCCTCTGCCTAAAGTTTTCTGGCATATAATATTCCCTATTGAGTCTATCTTTACTATCCAGTAGTCAGATGTTCCTCCGCCACACCCCGGGTAACCTCCACCATTAATACCAGCAGTATTGATTTCCGTTTTATCACATGAAATATTTGAATCTGAAGTCCCGCCCAGTAGATAACCACCGTCTGAAGTAATATCAATTGATCTTAATCTTTCACCTCCACAAGCGCCAATTGTATTTTGCCATTCAATTACTCCTGATGAATTAATTTTAACTACCCAATAATCACCATAATTAATATAAGTATTGCAACCATCTTCAGATTTATCACCTGAACTGTCAGAAGAAGAAGAACCTCCTATAAGAAAACCGCCATTGTAGGTTTCAATGATATCACCTACGCGATCATCACTACTTCCACCAATTGTGTTTTCCCATTGGATATTTCCTGTAGCGTCAAGTTTTACAATCCAAAAATCATAAGTTGCTAAAGTTGTGTCCTGGTTATTCTCTGATTTATCTCCTGACGTATTTGATTTTGAATAACCGCAAAGTATAAAACCACCATCAGATGTGGGTTTAACACATGAAGCCACATCAGAATTGCTTCCGCCAATTGTTTTTTGCCAGATAATATTCTGTGCATTTAAACCGTAAGTGACAAAAAGTAAAATAAAAAATGCAACTATTTTAAATAAATTGAAAGGTAAAGTTTTATTCATAATTGTAAAATTAAGTATAAATAAGCGAATAAATATTTATTTACTTTCATTTGCAGTTAAATTAATTATTAACGTTCAATAAGGTTCAATTAGCAAAGCTGTTTATACTCGAACTTTCACCGCCTTTTTTTTAGATGTTTTTACTTGTAGTGCCTTATCGTACGTTACTACTTTGCTTTCATTTTATTCCCCTTTGCATCGTGTGTCACTTCCGCAAGTCCAAGTTTTTCCATTAATGGAGGAATGTACATTCCGAAACGTCCACGAAGTCCTTTCTTCAATCCATACCAACCTTTAACTGGATTTTTCTCTGAACGTCCCCATGCTTCAACAGTTCCTTCCTTAGCAGGTTTTTGTTCATCTGCACTGCCAAGTTCCATCCAGTCGCCATGTTTTTTAAGCATAGCATGAAGGTCGTCTAGACAATTGATGTTGTAATGCAAAACAGTTTTACCTACTGTGCAAACTAGAACTTCTTTACCGTCTTTTTCGTCAACATGCATTGTGTATTCACTTGTCAATGGTGGCGTCTTTAAAGCTATTGGTTTTTCTTTTGTTCCGATTTTGTATGCCATGGTAGTTGATTATTTTTTTTTCTGCTTCTTGTTTTAGGTTGTCGGCAAACTTTTCAAATGATTTTTCAAAAGGAGGTATCATTTTAGCAAACAGTGCAACGAGTGAGCCACTACAGTTCAAGCCTTCAACTA
>JANPGA010000058.1:0-1580 GCA_031423735.1 Bacteroidota bacterium
GCGACAGTACATAGCCAATTATTCCATATAGTAAAATTAAAAATGAGAAAATTTTAATTAATGACATATCCTTGGTGTTTTAATTTTGCAATGAAGATATAACTTTTATAAATATCTCATAAATACTTCCCTTTTATTCTCTTATTTCCATATAATTACCAAAAAGTCAAAGCAATAGTTTAGGTATTATGTTGCTGATTAGGGAGGTCAAAAAAAAACTCCAACGTATTTGCTACATGGGAGTCTCTATTGGGATAAATAAAATATAAACCTTATTTTTTCTTAACGTCTTTTTTGGTTACCATTTTTAACATGGCCACTTCGTTTTCAGTTAACATTCTCCATCTGCCACGACCTAAATCTTTTTTAGTAAGTCCTGCAAATACTACACGATCAAGTTTTCGTACATCGTAACCTAGATGTTCAAACATACGTCGAACCACACGATTTTGACCAGAGTGAATTTCCAATCCTACTTGTTTTTTATCACTGCCATCACCATCATAAGCAATGTCATCAACTTGAATAAAACCAATCTCATCGATCTCAACACCTTCCACTAATTTTTTCATGTCCGACACTTTTAAACCTTTGTCTAACTCGGCATGATAAATTTTTCGTATGTGCGAACTTGGATGCGTTAATGTTTTAGCAAGATCACCATCATTAGTAAAAAGTAACAGTCCTGTTGTGTTACGATCTAATCTTCCTACAGGATAAATTCGCTCCTTGCACGCATTGGCAACAAGTTCCATTACGGTGTGACGTTGCTCAGGATCATCCATTGTTGTGATATAATCCTTAGGCTTATTCAGTAACAAATAAACATTGCGTTCATTACGAATTCGTTCTCCGTTATAACGAATATCATCAGTAGGATTTACTTTCGCACCTAATCCAGTAACTACAATTCCATTCACAGTAAACAATCCAGCTTCAATCATTACATCAGCTTCTCTTCGCGAACAAATTCCGGCCATCGATACAAAACGATTTAAACGAATCGGACTTCCATCAGATGATGGTTCACCAAAATAGTCTGGTGTTTTTCTTCCTGTTTTCTTTGCAGATTTATCGTAAGCTCTTTTTGGTCTGTCTTCTGATTTATCAAATGAACGTGTCGGTTTATCATCTTCAAATTCATTAAAATCATCCGTTGGTTTTTTATCAAATGATCTTGATGGTTTCTCATCTCTATCAAATGATTTCTTCGGACGATCATCACTTGCTGGTCCTCTGCTTGGTCGCGCCTCTCTGTCGCCCGTTGGTCGTGAAGGACGCTCGTCTCTTCCAAAAGATTTTTTTGGTCTTTCTTCACGGTTATAAGGTACTCGTGATACTCTATCTGCTCCAGCTGATCGATCATCTGATCCTCTATTGCTACTTGGTCTTGAAGAGCGGTCGTCTTTATCGTATGATTTGCGGGGACGATCATCCGAACTTCTGCTTGTTGATGGTCTTGCAGGGCGTTCGTCAGAGCCTCTAGATTCTCTATCGCTATTTGACCTCGAAGGGCGATCTGTATTTCTGTCTCTCGATGGACGCTCATCACTTCCGAAAGATTTTTTTGGTCTTTCTTC
>JANPGA010000059.1:0-1615 GCA_031423735.1 Bacteroidota bacterium
CGGATCGGAATTTATGCTATAATTCATGGGCTTTCCCATTAGTAAAGTGATAAGAGCTTCTGCCGATTCTTCTTCTCTTCGTTCACCCGTTAATCCGTAAGCCATTGTTGCATGAAGCGTGGCAATATTATAATGGGTGTGAACATGCGAATGTATTACTGTTAAATCGCTAAAGCCGATCAGCCATTTAGGGGATTTCTTAAAATTGGTAAAGTCGAGATGATCAATAAAGCGAACGCAACCATATCCACCACGCGCAGAAAGTATCGCTTTTACCTCCGAATGATCCATCATGGCTTGGAAATCTTCGGCCCGTTGAACATCATTTCCCGAAAATTGATTGTATTCCGAATAAAGGTTTTCCGATTCCAACACCTTGAAACCCTTTGATTTAAGCCAAATTATGCAATCTTCAATATCTTCTTTGCTCACTTTTCGAGCAGGAGCGCAAATCCCAATGGTATCGCCTTTTTGTAGAAATGGAGGAAGCACGGTCACTTGATTATCTTTGTCCAAAATTAATAGAGGTTCGTTTAAAGATTCGAAGATAATTGATTCCTTTTGGAAAGTGAATTAATTCGGGAATCAGATCTATAAAAAGAGTTTAAATTCATTATGTCAAAATATTTAATTACCTCAGCATTACCTTACGCCAACGGACCCTTACACATCGGACATTTAGCCGGATGCTATTTACCTTCCGATATTTTTGTGCGTTATTTGAGATTACAAGGTCGTGATGTGAAATACATTTGTGGGTCGGATGAACATGGTGTTGCAATAACAATTCGTGCGCGCAAAGAAGGCAAAACACCTCAACAAATTATCGATTTATATCACACACAAATTCGTGATAGTTTTAAAGAGTTCGGAATTAGTTTTGATATTTATCATCGCACAAGTGATCCTGTTCATCATAAAACTGCCTCTGATTTTTTTACAAATCTTTATGATAAAAAGATATTTCTGGAAGAAGAAAGTGAGCAGTATTTTGATGAAGAAGCAAATATGTTTTTGGCAGATCGTTACATCACAGGTACATGCCCGAATTGTGCAAATCCAAATGCTTACGGCGATCAATGCGAACGATGTGGAACAAGTTTAAGTCCGCGCGAATTAATTAATCCTCAATCACAGTTAAGTGGTCAGGCTCCAGTTTTACGAACTACCAAACATTGGTATTTACCTCTTGATAAAATTCAAGAAGAATGGTTAAACGATTGGATCAAATCCAAAGAGGGATATTGGAAAAAAAATGTTTTTGGACAATGTAAAAGTTGGTTGGATCAAGGGTTGCAACCGCGTGCAGTAACAAGAGATTTAGATTGGGGAGTTCCTGTTCCTATTAAAGGAGTTAGCGGTAAGGTGTTATACGTTTGGTTTGATGCTCCTATTGGATATATCTCTGCTACGAAAGCATTATTACCAGATACATGGGAAGATTATTGGAAAGGGAAGGATTCTAAACTCATTCATTTTATTGGAAAAGATAATATTGTTTTTCATTGTATTATTTTTCCAGCAATGTTAAAAGAGCATGGTGGTTATAATTTACCAGAGAATGTTCCTGCGAATGAATTTTTAAATCTGGAAGGAGATAAATTATCTACATCAC
>JANPGA010000060.1:0-1716 GCA_031423735.1 Bacteroidota bacterium
AGAAACACATGCCAAAACAACCAATGCACAAGGTTTGTTTAATTTAAATATTGGACAAGGTTCCCAAATTTCTGGTGCATTTTCCAATATAAAATGGGGGACAAATTCTAAATTTTTAAAAGTAGAAGTAGATCCTGCCGGTGGAACAAATTATACAAATATTGGAACGAATCAGTTAATGAGCGTACCTTATGCTTTGTTTGCAGAAAATGTTTCTCCACAAAAAAATATTAATAACATCGTAGTATCTGAAAATAAAAATAATAATATTAAAGGGGGAATAACTGTTATCTATTCAAATTTAGAGGCTAATGGCTATTATGTAAGTCCAAATGGAGGTTCCGGTAGTTGGAACGGCTCCGTAACTTTTTCCTCTCCTATTGTTGGGAAAACAGCATCTAACTACACCATTGTATTGTATTCTGATACTGAGGCCAAAGGATATTATGTAAGTCCAACAGGTGGAGCAGGAAGTTGGAACGGTTCGGCAACTTTCTCTTCTCCTATTAAAGGTGCTATTTCTTCAAATTATACTAATGTAATTTACTCTGATACAGAGGCAAAAGGATATTATATAAGTCCGAATGGAGGATCCGGTAGTTGGAATGGTTCGGTAACTTTTTCTTCTCCTATTAAAGGTGCTGTTTCTTCAAATTATATAACCGTTATCTATTCAGACACTGAAGCAAAGGGTT
Source organism: Bacteroidota bacterium (assembly GCA_031423735.1). Classification (GTDB taxonomy): domain Bacteria; phylum Bacteroidota; class Bacteroidia; order AKYH767-A; family OLB10; genus JANXSD01. The sequence goes on from JANPGA010000060.1 coordinate 696, forward strand.
ATTATATAAGCCCAACAGGTGGATCCGGTAGTTGGAACGGTTCCGTAACTTTTTCTTCCCCTATTAAAGGTGCTTATACGGCAGGAGATGTAATAGTTGTTTATTCTGATACGGAAGCTAAAGGTTATTATATAAGTCCAACAGGAGGATCCGGTAGTTGGAACGGTACCGTAACTTTTTCTTCACCCATAGTTGGAGGGATATCATCTGGTCAAAAATAGAAAACCGAGCGCACAACAGCGGTTTGGCGTAATAGCCGTTTGTCTTTCTTGGTCGGAAACTACTCTAAAGGAAATTCACATCGTTTTAGAAAAAAATAATAAAATCCCAATTTAGCCAAGCTGTGTAGCGTTAATATAGAATTTACCTATAAATGATACTACTATTTAGATTGCTGTGCATATATATTGTATCTTTATCTTCTTACACAAAAAATCATGGAACCAACCGCACTAAACGATTTGAGGACTGCTCAGCAGGAACTCATTAATCACCATATAGAATTAGCAAAATGTGCTCATGATTTAAAAATTGCCAATGAGAACATAAACATTGGAGAACTTGAAAAAGAAAAACTGGTTTTACAAGTTAATAGTGACTTAGAAGACATTATGTTTACGATTTCACATCGTGTTAGAAAATCTATTGCAAAAATTTTGGGGATTTCACATTTGTTATGCGATGATGATAGTATTGGAGTTGAAGAATTGCGGGATATGCTTAAAATAATTATTAATTCAGCCGAATCCTTAAATAATTCAACCGAAGAATTATCTAAATTTATCCGTCAAAAAAAGAGTTGAAAACCTTTTGTGGATGGTTCATTCATTTGATACAATGTCTAACTTTTTGTTATCTTTAGAACTGATTATAAAAATATATCTACTTCCAACCTTATGGAATGTTAGCCATAATTGTAAAAAGATGCGTAAAATTGACATTAAATAAAATTTAGAAATATGAAATCTGAATACCTGACAGAATTAAGTGATCAAGAACTTTTACAGAAAATTAAAAAATT
>JANPGA010000061.1:0-1761 GCA_031423735.1 Bacteroidota bacterium
AGATTTTTATAAGTTAAGTTGGGCAACTGGTGCAACTCGAATGGATAGCTGGGTGGATATCGAAGGTGGAATAGGAAATTTGTTTGCGTATGCTAGTCTGCGTCGTCAATTTCCTGATGATACTTTTTGCCTTGAAGGCGATGTAGCAAAGCTATCTAAAAATGGTACATTTATAGGTCACCATATTTGCGTTCCCAAAGAAGGTGTTGCTATTCATATAAATGCATTTAATTTTCCTGTATGGGGAATGCTTGAAAAAATTGCAGTTAATTTATTAGCTGGTGTTCCTGCAGTTGTTAAGCCCGCAACTGTTACTTGCTTTCTAACAGAGGCTGTTGTTCGTGAAATTATTGCTTCTAAGATTCTTCCAGAAGGATCTCTACAACTAATTTGTGGGTCTGCAAATGGAATTTTAGATCATGTAATTAGTCAAGATATAGTAACTTTTACGGGATCTGCTTCAACAGGCAAAATGTTGAAGTCTCATCCAAGAATTCTTGAAGAAGCTGTGCCGTTTAATATGGAAGCTGATTCGCTTAATTGTTGTGTTTTAGGTGTTGATGTAAAGCCAGGAATGCCAGAATTCGAAATTTTTATCAAGGAAGTTCAACGGGAAATGACCACAAAAGCTGGACAAAAATGTACAGCTGTTAGAAGAATTATGGTGCCCGAAAATCTTATTGAAGATGTTCAAATAGCATTAGGAAAACGATTGGCTTCAACTACTATAGGTGATCCAAATGTAGAAGGAGTAAGAATGGGAGCTTTAGCTTCCTTTTCTCAAATGGATGAAGTAAAAACTAAGGTGCTAGAATTAGCTAAGTCGCAAGAAATTATTTACGGAAACCTTAATAAGGTTGACGCAATTGGTGTTGATACTGAAAAAGGAGCCTTTTTTTCTCCAATTCTTTTCCTAAATAAAGATCCATTTAAATATACCGACTGCCATAATTTAGAACCCTTCGGACCAGTTTCAACATTGATGCCTTATAAAACTACAGAAGATGCAATTACTCTTGCCAAAATGGGTAAAGGTTCATTAGTCTGTAGTATTATTACTGCAAATGATAAAATCGCAAAAGAATTTGTACTTGGTTCAGCCTCCATGCATGGAAGAATTCTAATATTAAATAATGATTGTGCGAAAGAAAGTACCGGACATGGTTCTCCAATGCCGTTATTGAATCATGGTGGTCCAGGCCGTGCTGGTGGTGGTGAAGAAATGGGAGGAAAGCGTGGTGTATTTCATTACCTCCAACGAACAGCAATCCAGGGCTCTCCAACTACCCTTACAAATATTACTAACGTGTTTCAATATGGCGCTAAATTAATTGAAAAGGATGTTCATCCTTTCCGTAAACACTATGAAGAATTGGAAATTGGTGAAACTGTTATTACTCATAAACATACAGTAAGTGAAGCCGATATCAGTAATTTTGCAAATGTTAGTGGAGATAATTTCTATGCGCATATGGATGCAACTTCACTTGAAGGAACAATTTTCACACAGCGTGTAGCACATGGATATTTTGTACTTTCGAAAGCTGCTGGTTTATTTGTTGACGCCAAAAAAGGTCCTGTAATGTTAAATTATGGATTAGAGGAATGTCGATTTACTAAACCTGTTTATCCAGGAATGACCATCGGTGTTAGGTTAACAGTAAAGGAAAAAGTTGATACTGAAAAGAAAACTGATGATGATATTGCGAAAGGAATTGTAAAGTGGTTAGTTGATGTTTATGATGAAACCGGTGAAACAGT
>JANPGA010000062.1:0-7754 GCA_031423735.1 Bacteroidota bacterium
TTTTGCTTGACCCCTGCCGCACTCCTCTGATTGCAATCATGAATTTACTAGAATTTGATATAACACACTATCTTTCGTAATTTTTAATTCCTAATTTTTAATTTTTAATTTATTTCGCTTGACCCCTGCCGCACAAGCTTATTAGTAATATTCGTAATTCGTAATTTTTTTCCAAACTGGAACAGGATTATAAGATTTAAAGGATTTACAAGATTAAATCCTTATCCAATAAAAACCCAATCCGTAATCCATTTCCATATCCCGATAGCTATCGGGACTGAATTCTGAATTCTGAATTTTTTTCCGTAATTCGTAATTCGTAATTTTTAATTCATTTCAGAGCCTTGGTTTAAAAATTGCACATTAAAAACAAAAGCGACTACTATCTATCTGACAGTAGCCGCTTTTTGATAAAGAACCTAACCTTTATTTAAACGAAATTATTTGTTGGAAATTGTTGTAAGATCAATGAATTCTTAAATATTAACTAACCTTTAACAATTGCCTCTAGATTTTATTTTACAATAGTATTGCTGCTTTTGTTGATAGTTGCTGAGAGCCAGCACGAACCACAACAATATAAACGCCATTTTTAATTTGCTGAGGAAGATTCATCTCTAAACTATTGTCTCCAGAATGAATTTTTCCAGCATTTAATCGACTTACTTCCTTACCATTTAAATCATATAAGGCTAATTCAGCATTTGTATTTTGTTCAGCATTAAAGCGAATTTGTAATTTTCTATCTGACGCTAAAGTAAACACACTTAAAGCCGTTTTTGTACTAGTTTGTTCATTGATTCCAGTTGCAGATGCTGGGTAAACAATAGTGTTTCCGTTTGCTACATAGTCTCCAAATTCATCGGTTGATGCATCAGCCATTACACCTGCATACCAGAAAGTAACGTTTCCAATATTTGTGGAAGGGGCAGTCCAATTAAATGTAAATAATGCTGAATCAGTACTTGCTCCTCCATTTAATTTATGAACTAAACTTGTTCGTGAGTTGGCACCAACTGTATAGTTTTTTGTTGTAGTTTTTGTAGTATTTGTAACTACAATAGTACCTGCATTTGCACCAGCAGAAGTGAGCGCTTCTACTCCTACACCAAATAAGCTTCTTCCAACATATTTAACCTTTGCTGTCATTGTATATGTTGTTCCTGGAGTATATCTCCACCCAGATGCAATTGGAATCGTTGATGATAATGCTATAGATCCTGTACCAGCAGTAGAAAATGTATTATGACAATTACGACAAGTAGTCTCACTTGGAGATCCTGTTGCTCCAGCTTTACCATTATCACTTAAGATATCGAAAGCAGTACCTAGCGTAACTGCAACAATTGATAGGGTAATAATTAATATTTTCTTCATAGCATTCTTTAGATTTCATTCTGTTAATCACTGTACCCAAACCTTTGTGAGCCTTCCTAGTCCACCTTTCCAGCATTTTAAGACTTGGAAACAGCAATTAACAGTTTATGAAATTTTTTCTGTGTGTAATTACGTTGTAATTAAAAAAAAGAATTCCTTTTTATTGTTCAACACTGAACAAATTCTCTTTCTTAAGTCAAATATAAGTATGAAAAATCTGCTTTAAAGATTAAAAAAGGCTGAATACGGTAAAAGTAATGCTGAATGGGAATTATCAGAGCTAGTTACTGAAAGTCATAAATTAGAATTGGCCACCACCAATTAACCAATCCTTAAAAAAAGGAGATCTTTCTGTACTTACTATTGTATCGTGTGTTGTTTCAGGTTTAAGAACCACTTTAACTCTTGATTTCGACCACGCCAACATCTTTGAAATAGCATTTATATTGATAATAAATTGTCGATTTATACGAAAATATAATCTTGGATCGAGAATCCTCTCGAGTTCATCCATGTTTTGATCAACTGGATATCTAAGATTGTCATTCGTAATTAAATAATTGATTTTATCTTCTGTATAGAAATAGGCGATGTTTTGAATTTCAACCATTTTAATAGTATCACCATAGCGAATTACTATTCGTTTTTGAAAATCTCGATTACTAACGTGGAGTTGTTTTATTAGTGCCTGTAATTGGATTGAATTATAAGACCCTAGTGATTTAAATTTATTTATTGCTCTTTCTAAATCATCTTTTTTAACTGGCTTAAGAATGTAATCGATACTGTTTACCTTAAAAGCTTCTAGCGCATATTGATCATAAGCGGTAATAAAAATAACTGGAGCGTTCACTTCAACTTGATTAAAAATTTCAAAACTTGGGCCATCTGCTAAGTTAATATCCATCATTATCAAATCTGGCATAGGATTTTCCTTTAGCCATTTTATGGATGAGCTAATACTTACTAAAGACTCATCAATTATACCATCTGGAATCACTTCGGATAACATTTTTTTTAGTCGATCCGCCGCTGGTTGTTCATCTTCAATTATTAGTATGTGCATTTCAATTCGTTTTAAATTAATGGGATTTCAACAATGAACTCAGTTTCTGTTCGTCGTACTCTTACTTCCTTATCGGATAGTATTCGAAATCGACTTACTAGATTTTCCAAACCAATACCTGTTGATTTATCAGGATAGAATTTAGGATTCAAATTATTAACAATCAACAAACTTTCGTTATCGGTAGCAGAAATGCTAATTTTTAATTTTGATTCGTGAGATACTGAATTATGCTTTACAGCATTTTCTATTAACAGCTGTAAAGATAATGGAGGTAATTGATACTTCCTTTTCCAATTTTCTGGGATAATAAATTCGAGTGATAAATTATTCCCAAATCGTTTTTGTTGAAGATAATAATAATTCAATACCATTTCTAATTCATCAGATAAAAGAATTGTATCCTTATCACGATGCTGAACCATATTCCGAAAATAATCTGATAATTTTTCAACATAGTTTACCGCTTTACTTGAATCCTCTTCAATAATAGAAATTAAAGTATTAAAACTATTAAATAAGAAATGTGGATTAACTTGACTTTTTAATGTTTCAAATTGATACTCTATTTTTTCCTTTTTTAACAGCTCTATTCTTCTAAATCTTAATTCTCGATCACGGATGAATAAAATAAGTCCTATGCTTCCAATAATAGTCATTATTAAAACAAACCACGTTTGTTTATAAATAGGTTTAAGAATTTTAAAATTAAAATGGTCGATTTTGGGATGTAAAAATTGATTATTAAAAGATGACATTACTTCAAAGCGATACTTTCCAGGTGGGAGATTTGGATAAGAAGCTATTCGATCACGCGAAGTAATCCATTTATCACTTAATCCAATTAATCGATAACGATAACTTACTGCTTCAGGATTTGAATACCATAATCCAAGATATTCGAATGAAATTTGATTTTGATTATATTGAAATATTGAATCGTTCAAACCTGAACCCGCTCTCATAAACGAATATATTTTTTGAATATGTGTTTCAGGCTGATGATTGGTGGTTATTGCATTGTTAGAAAAACGAATTAATCCATGTTGAGTACCAATCCAAATATTATTTTTGAAGTCAAGTGCTATAGCATTTAAATCACAATCTAATTCATCTATACCAACTTCTTTACCTATGTATTCCCATTCAAAAGTAAAAGGATGAATTATATCAATACCTTTTTGATGAACAACAATAATATTTCCTGCACGATCATTTGATAAACCAGATATATTTAAATTTTTTAAACCAGATGATAATCCGAAATTTTTAAATTTTTTGCCATCAAAACGATAGATACCATGGTTAAGAGTGCTAAACCAAATGTTACCCATTGGATCTTCGGTAATCGAATAAACTACCTTACCTTTTCCATTATCAAATTGGCTATAACTTTTAAAACTTCCATTTTCATAAACAGAAATTCCTTTGCCATCTGTACCAAACCAAACTCTCCCCTTTTTATCAATATAAACACAATACACAAAACTACCTCCAGAGCCCTTAATATCAGGAAAATTTGTGAACTTATAATTTCCTTTAGCTTCTTCTAATAAATCATCAGGAATTTCACAAAGCGAAATGCCGCCTAGAGTCGCAAGCCATATTTTATTTCCACTTCCGTTGATTGCAATTATATTTGCATTTATTAATCCTTCTCCAATAGAATATCGTTTTACATATCCCGAATTTGGTTCTAAGCGAAATAATCCATTATCAAAAGTTCCAAGCCATATATAACCACTTGCATCTTCATAGATAGAAACAATATGCAAATTTTTATATTTAGGATCTGTAAGAAACTTTCGGATAGATCCTGAATTTATATAATCATATCTAAATAATCCTTGATTATTACATAGCCATAAATATCCTGTTTGATCTGTTGCAATTGCATGAATACTATCGAAAACTATGTTCTTGTCGCCATGAAAAATTTCATACTTTTCGCCTGGAGTGAATAACAATTTATTTTCAGTCGCAATCCAAATATTTCCATCATTAGATCTCAAAATATCATTGATACTAGAATAACCAAATCCATTCGATTTAGAAAAAGTTCTTACTCTTTTATCTTCACTAAATTCAAAATCGATTATTCCATCATCACTAGTTCCAATCCAAAATTCATCTTCCAATTTTGAAAAACAAGTTATTGAACCAAAATTCCAACTTTTTAAATTATCAGGAACAGTAAACTCACCTGATGATAAATTAAATTTACAGATGCCTTGCTCTTGCATTCCCAACCAAACCTCTCCATTTTTATCACAATAAATTTCACGTACTAAATTATCAGGTAATCCATCTTGGGTGTTATAAACTTTATAATGCAATTGTTTGTCACGAGGATCAATAACAACAAGTCCTTGATCGGTTCCTGCCAATAAAACACCAGTTGGATGTTGCACTACATTATATATAAAAGGATCTGGCAACCCTGGTATTCGATGCCATCCTAATTTGTTTAAGTAAAATATTCCTTCTCCATAAGTTGCAACCCATAATACACCATCTGCAGTTTGAATTAACGATTTTACAGGACTAGAGAAAGGAGACTTTATACTAGTAAAATATCCTTTTTCATACTTCATGATTCCACCATTACTTAATCCAACAAGTAGCGATTTATTTATATCTTCAGCAAGACATGTTACATTTTCATTTGAGTCGTTTGCTTCAATATGAATATGATTAAACAAAAAACCATCATAACGATAAACGCCTCGATCTGTACCTGTCCAAACAAATCCTTCATGATCTTGAAACAAAACATTTACATGGACATTACTATTTTCTTGATCAATTTGAATGGTTTTAAAATATGGTATAGATGCTAAAGAGACTATTGAAAAATAGCAGAATAAGAAGAAGAACATTAAATACTTTTTCATATTACTTACTATTTTGTATTTGTAATACTGCCTTTAAAGTCACATTTATAATTGGAGCAATTTTTTGATATACTACTCGCGGAATTCTAATATCATGATCATCTAATGAAACATCAAAATTTGATTTTAACTCTATTGAATTTACCTTCACTTCAACATTACATCTAATAATTCTTTCCTTTGGAATACCTTTAATGTTTAACATTCCTTTGGCTCTTACACTATAAATTCCTGGTTTGTTAAAATCAATATTTTCTATAATTTTTCCACTAAAAGTTATTTCAGGATACTTTTCTGTTTCCAAATAATTTTCATTAAAATGGCTTCGTTGTAATTCGCTATTAAATCCTTTAAAACTTAATGTTGCAACTTTAAATCCAAATGTATTTGAATTAGGATCTATTACACCCCTTAAATCGGTTGAGGATGCTTTAATAATTTCTAACGGAGCATCCGACTCAAAAATTAATTCAGATTGTTTAATAAAATATCGTTCTTGAGCAAATACAAAATTTGCAAAAAAGCATACAATAATTAAGCAGATACACTTATGAAAATTAATACTCAAGTTCTTTTTAGGATTTTACCTTTTAGGATAGCTCAAAGTTAATGAAGTAATGTTATTTGAAAATAGTACGAATTACTGATTTTAATTAGCATAATTTATTTGAAATTAGAATTTTTAACCATCACCTTAATTACAATTACAATCCATAAGCTAATAGTTAATGGTGAATAAAATTGCAAGGAACAATATTTTTTGGTCGCTTTTTTAACCGAGTCGCCGTAACTTTGCCTTCGATGAAATCTACTCATATTGTTCCTCAAGCTTATAAAATTTCTAAGAAGGATAGAATTAAACAGCTTCATCAAAAGCCTCTTATTGTTTGGTTTACAGGGTATTCAGGATCTGGAAAATCAACAATTGCTGATTCTTTAGAACAAAAATTATTTGATTTAGGGTATAAAACGTATCTCTTAGATGGTGATAACATTAGACATGGCTTAAATAAGAATATCGACTTTAGTGATGAAGGCAGAAATGAAAATATTCGTCGGATTGGTGAGGTTTCAAAGTTGTTTCTTGATGCAGGCCTTATTGTGATTACAGCATTTATTTCTCCGTTTAAAGAAGACAGAAACCAGGTTCGCCAACTAGTTGAAGAAGGTGAGTTTATTGAAGTTTATGTTGAATGCCCTCTTGAAGTTTGCGAATCCCGCGATGTTAAAGGGCTATATGCTAAGGCTCGTCGGGGAGAAATCCCTAACTTTACAGGAATTTCTTCACCTTTTGAAGAACCATTAAACCCTGAAATCATTGTTCATTCGGCTCAGGAAGATATTGAAACTTGTGTGAACCAAATCCTTACAATTACGTTAAACAAAATTAAACCTTAAAATAAGGATGATTTTATATCATTTAAACCATTTACGCGAGCTGGAAGCTGAAGCGATTTATGTAATTCGCGAGGCAGCATCACAATTTGAGCGACCAGCTATGTTGTTTTCAGGAGGTAAAGATTCCATTGTGATGACTCACCTTGCTCGTAAAGCTTTTTACCCTGCCAAAATTCCATTTCCATTATTGCATATTGATACTGGACATAATTTCCCTGAGACCCTTACTTTTCGTGACGAGATGGTTGAAAGGATAGGTGCGAACTTAATTATTCGATATGTTCAGGATTCAATTGATAAAGGAAGATCTAAAGAGGAGAAGGGTCCAAATGCGAGTAGAAATATGCTTCAAACCATCACCTTACTTGATGCATTAGAAGAACTAAAAGTAGATGCAGCAATGGGTGGAGCGCGTCGTGATGAAGAAAAAGCACGTGCTAAAGAAAGATTCTTTTCTCATCGTGATGAGTTCGGTCAGTGGGATCCTAAAAATCAACGCCCTGAATTATGGATGTTATTGAATGGCAGAAAAAATGTTGGTGAACATTTTCGTGTATTTCCAATAAGCAATTGGACTGAAATGGATGTATGGATGTACATTTCACTTGAAAAAATTCCAATCCCTAATATTTATTTTTCACATCAACGAGAAATTATTTTTAGAGATGGAATGTTACTTGCAAAATCAGATCACATTACCATTCGTGAAAATGAAATTATTCAAGAAAGAACCGTTCGTTTTCGTACAATTGGAGATATGACTTGCACAGGTGCTGTTGATTCTCCTGCATCTAGTTTAGAGGAAATAATCGATGAGATTGCTGCTACACGTACAACAGAAAGAGGAACAAGATCGGATGACAAACGTTCGGATACAGCAATGGAAGATCGAAAAAAAGCAGGATATTTTTAATCATGAAAAAAAATAATTTAGTTTTTTTTTAAAATTATACAGAATAAAGAATGAGTGATTTTAGTAATGAAGGATATTTGAATATGGAGCTTTTGCGGTTTACTAC
>JANPGA010000063.1:0-19314 GCA_031423735.1 Bacteroidota bacterium
GGCGCTCAGCAATATTATTGATAAGAAATTCCAAATAAATTTGAATCTTTCGAATTGTATATTCTTCTATGGATTGTTTGCTTCTGAGCATCATTTAAATTATCTTGCAATATAAATAAATTGTTAGTGTTTTTTAAATCCACCCTCCCTTTAATTAATCAACTCCACACTTCTCTTAACAAATTTCGTCAAAGCCTCCCCTTTTAGTAATCCTTGAGCTAAAAGTGCTAAATCTAAAGCTTGGTTAAACATGTTTGTTTTTTTACCAGCATCTGTTTCAGTTAGAACTTTCGACATCAATGGATGATTCGTATTCAAAACGAGATTGTAATGATCGTTCATTCCCATCATAAAATCATATCCTCCACCTGTAGCTGCCATTTCTTTCATGCGTCGCATAAATTCAGGACGCGTAATTAATATTGGAGCATCTTGATCGGTTAATGCTTCAGTATTTACAGCATATTGTTCTTTGTTAAGTAACGTCTCAGCAAACTCTTTAAGAGATGTTTGTTGTGCCTCATCTAACTTAGAAACAATTTGTTCATCTTTCTGAATTAATTTTCCAATTACATCAGCATCAACTCGAGTAAAAGATGAATTTTCAATTTTGCTTTCAATGAAATTTACAAAATGTGTATCAATTTGACCATCCATTACCAATACATCGTAACCCTTATTTTTTGCAGTCTCAATATATGAATGCTGATCAACCGCATTTGAAGTATAGAGATGTACAATCTTCTTATCTTTATTTTCTTGGTTAACAGATATTAATTGTTTGTACTCTTCAAACGTGAAATATTTTCCCTCTGTATTTTTAAATAAACAAAATGATTTCGCTCGCTCGAAGAATTTTTCTTCGCTCAACATTCCGTATTTTATAAACACACCAATATCATCCCATTTTGCTTCAAAATCAGCACGGTTTTCTTTGAATAATTCTTCAAGTTTATCAGCAACTTTTTTAAGAATATGATTACTGATTTTTTTTACATTTCCATCACTTTGTAAATAACTTCTAGAAACGTTTAAAGGAATATCATGTGAGTCGATAACACCATGTAATAAAGTAAGAAAATCAGGAACAATTCCTTCAACTGAATCTGTAACAAAAACCTGACGACAATACAACTGAATTTTATTTTTTTGAACTTCTAAACTACGTTTTAGTTTTGGAAAATATAAAATACCTGTAAGTGAAAAAGGGAAATCTACATTCAAATGAATATGAAACAATGGATCTTCTGCCATTGGATATAATTCATGGTAGAAATTTTTATATTGTTCATCTGTTAATTCAGCAGGTTTACGCGTCCATGCTGGTTGTGTATTATTAATTACTTTGTCTTCAAACTTTATTTCAACAGGTAAAAATCGACAATATTTTTGAAGCATATTACTGATACGTTCAGAAGCTAAAAACTCAGATGATTCTTCACTGATGTGTAGCGTTATTGTAGTTCCGCGATCTGCTTTATCTTGTTGTATAAGCTGATATTCTGGACTGCCATCACAGGTCCAAAGAACCGCTTCGTTTTCGTTTGCTTTAAATGAACGTGTATGAACTTCTACTTTATCAGCAACCATAAATGCAGAATAAAAACCTAATCCAAATTTACCAATAAGTTGACCATCTGTTTGGTCTTTATATTTATTTACAAACTCTTCAGCTCCTGAAAATGCAATTTGGTTAATGTATTTTTCAACTTCTTCTGAAGTCATTCCAAGTCCACGATCAGAAATCGTTAATGTTTTATTTGCTGCATCTAATTTTACATCAATAAACAAATCACCTAATTCGGTTTTATTTTCGCCAATTGAAGTTAATGTTTTGATTTTTTGAGAGGCATCAACCGCATTTGCTACAAGTTCACGAAGAAATATTTCATGATCGCTATAAAGGAATTTTTTAATAATTGGAAAGATGTTTTCCGTTTGAACATTTATTTTACCGTTACTCATATGATTGTTGTTTTTATTTCGTTTAAAATGATTCTTATGAATAGAAAGTTGAATTTTACAATAACTAAATAATTACTGCTTAACTTTGCTTTACTACTTACTATTTGAAGATTAATTAGGGAGTGCAAAAGTAGGCTATATATCCCTCCAAATCACGAAAAGGCTATTTCAAAGTAAGTGCCAACCAAAATCACTGACAATTTGACTATTATTTTAACCTAGATTTTACCATGAAATTAAATTTCCTTAGTCCTTTCCTGATTAATCTGTAAATAATTAATTTTGAAGAGATTCTATTCTTTAAAAACAAATTAATTACTGTATCCTTTTTATAGAAACTCAAGTATAATGAAGGGATAAACAAAACTAAGCTAAAAACAAAAAAAAATCGATTTTTCCAATGCAAGATTCGACTTCTAAAGTAAATTTAACTATTCACGAATGGGTGGAATTCTCCTCGAGAGAAACCCCTAATTTACCTGCAATTTGGCAAGGTGGCAATGTGATTTCCTATAAAATTTTGAATGAAAGGGCGAATCAACTTGCTCATTTATTAAACAAAGATCAATCAGTTAAGGGTAGCCGTGTAGGGATCTGTTTAGATAGATCACCAGAATTAATGATCGCCATTTTGGCAGTTTTGAAGGCTGGTGCAGCTTATGTTCCATTTGATGCTGAATACCCTTCTGATCGAATTCAATACATGGCCGAAGTAAGTACAATTCCAGTGATGATAACTTCTAGTAGTCTCGCAAGCAAGTTACCATCAGGCAATTACAATAAAATTAATTTAGATAATTGGAATGCATTAGATACTTTGCCAACCGAAAATCTAGCACTTTCTATTCCTCTTTCACAACCAGCTTATGTCCTTTTTACTAGTGGATCAACTGGGAAGCCGAAAGGAGTGGTATTGCCTCATCGTGCGCTTTCGAACTTAATTGATTGGCAACTTAAAAATACCTTAGTAAAAAAGGAAGGAAGAACATTACAGTTTGCTCCTATTAGTTTTGATGTTCATTTTCAAGAAATATTTAGTACATGGGCCGATTCAGGGTGTATTTATCTAATCACTGATGAACTTCGTCTCAATACTCTTCAACTCTTGAATTACCTTGAAGAACAGAAAATAAATAGATTATTTCTTCCATTTATAGCACTTCAAAATTTAGCTGAAATTTCGATAAATAGTAAAAATAATTTATCCTCACTAAAAGAAATTATAACTGCTGGTGAACAGTTACAAGTAACACCTGCTTTAGTACACTTCTTTGAAAAAATACAACACTGTAAACTTTTCAATCACTATGGCCCTACGGAGGCACATGTTGTAAGTAGTTATGAAATGGTAGGTTTACCAAAAGAGTGGTCGAAATTACCTCCAATTGGAAAAGCAATTCAAGGAACAAATTTGTATATCCTTGATGAAAATAATAAAATTGTAAGTGGGGAATCGGAAGGAGAATTATTTATCGCTGGTGTTTGTCTTGCTGATGGATACCTTCATAGAGACGATTTAACTACTGAACGCTTTATAGAAAACCCTTTTGAAAAAGACACTAAAATGTATCGCACTGGTGACTTAGCCAAACGTGATAAAAATGGAGACATCCAATATTTAGGTCGTATAGATGGCCAAGTTAAGGTACGTGGATATCGAATTGAGTTAGGAGAAATAGAAGTTGTTTTAGCCAAAGTTCCAGGTGTTTCACAAATTGCTGTAACAGTACGCGAAGATAAACCAGGTGAAAAAAAACTGGTTGCTTATTTAGTTCTTCAAAAAGGAATAGAATTAAATATAAAAGCAATTAGGTCTTTTATTCAAACGCAATTGCCCGATTATATGATGCCCTCTGCATTTGTGAAGATGGATAATTTACCTAGAACTCCAAGTGGTAAAATTGATCGTAAAAGTTTACCGGTTCCAGATCAAAAGCGACCCGACTTAGGAGTTCCATTTATTGGAGCAACTACTTCAACACAAAAAACGTTAGCCTCATTATGGTCGCGTTTATTAAATATTGAACCAATAGGTATTGAAGATAATTTCTTTGATTCGGGAGGAAATTCTTTGTTAGCATTACAATGTGTAGCACTTTTAAAACAAGAATCAGGGATTGATCTTTCCATTGTAAAAATTTATCAGTTACCAACAATATTGGCATTAAGCAAAGTTATTGATGGAGATTTCACAGAAGTATCTCTAAAGGATCAAATGAAAAAGCGTGCTGATGCACGACATAAATTAGGAAGCAATAGTGCAGATGATTCCATTGCAATAATTGGAATGTCGTTGCGAGTACCTGGTGCGGAAAGCCCTGAAGAGTTATGGGAAAATTTAAAAAATGGCATTGAAAGTATTACACATTTTAAGGATACTGATTTAGATTCATCGATACCCGATGAAGTATCGTCAAATCCAAATTATGTAAAGGTTAGAGGCATAATGAACGACGCGCCGGGATTTGATGCAGCTTTTTTTAATATGAATCCGAATGTTGCAAAAGTTACGGATCCACAACAGCGAAATCTTTTAGAGTTATCATGGAATGCACTCGAGCACTCGGGGTATAGCCCAAACCGTTATAAAGGTTTAATTGGTGTTTTTGCTGGTTCTGGAAATAATACTTACTATTATAATAATGTAATTACAAATCCTTTGGCAATTAATCGTGTTGGAAGTTTTTTAACCATGACACAGAATGAAAAGGATTATATTGCAACGAGAGTTGCTTACGAATTAAATTTAAAAGGTTTAGCCGTAAGTGTTCATACTGGTTGTTCAACTTCATTAACTGCAATTGTGCAAGCGTGTGAAGCGTTATGGAATCAACAATGCGACATGGCACTTGCTGGAGGAATTGCAATTACCTCACCAATTAATAGTGGCCAAACTTATGAGGAAGGCGCAATGTTTTCCAATGATGGACATACACGAGCTTTTGATTCAGAAGCCAGAGGAACTGTATTTAGTGATGGTGCTGGTATGGTTGTGCTTAAAAGGTATGCAGATGCAATTGCAGATGGAGATACTGTTTATGCATTGATTAGAGGAGCAGCATTAAATAATGACGGTGGAGAAAAAGGTAGTTTTACTGCACCAAGTGTAGATGGTCAGGCGGCTGTAATAAGTATGGCTCAAGCAATGGCGGGTGTTGATCCTCGTACAATAAGCTATGTAGAAACACATGGAACGGCTACACCTGTAGGCGATCCAATTGAAGTTGAAGGTTTAACAAAAGCATTCCGCGAACATACTGCTGATACGCAATTTTGTGCTATTGGATCAATAAAAACAAACATCGGACATTTAACAGCTGCTGCTGGTGTTGCAGGATTAATTAAAACTACATTATCGCTTTATCACAAGCAATTACCTGCCACACTTCATTATAAAAAACCAAATCCAGAAATTCCATTTTCAACGAGTCCATTTTTTGTAAATGATAAATTTGGTGAGTGGGATACCGATCAATTACCTCGACGTGCTGGGGTAAGTTCGTTTGGTGTTGGAGGAACGAATGCACATTTGATTTTAGAAGAAGCGCCTCAAATAATTGTAACTAGTCCTGAAAGAAGTAAGCACTTACTTACTTTATCTGCTAAAACAGAAACTGCTTTGATATCACGAATTGGAGACTTAAAAAAATATCTTGAGTCAACCCCAAAAGTATCATTGGCTGATATATCCTATACACTTCAAACTGGTAGAAATTCATTTGCAAATCGATGGTTTGCTTCTGTTACTTCCGTTGAAGATGCAATAATACAATTAACACAAGCTGATCCTAAAAGATCTGCTAAACATACATTAAAAAACAGAGCATCAGGAGTTGTTTTTATGTTTCCTGGTCAAGGGTCTCAATATGTTGGAATGGGTTCAAATCTTTATAGAGATGAACTTGTATTCCGTGAAGCTGTTGATCGTTGTTCAGAAATTCTTCAACCACTTTTGGGTCGTGATATTAAAGAATTACTTTTTGCGCAAGAAGGAAATGAAGATGCAGAAAATTTATTAAAACAAACGTATTATACACAACCTGCTCTATTCACGATAGGTTATTCATTAGCACAATTATGGATGAGTTGGGGAATACAACCTGCAGCTTTAATTGGACATAGTATAGGCGAATTTGTTACTGCTACCATTGCTGGAGTTTTTACTGTTGAAGATGCGCTTAAAGTTGTTGCAACTCGAAGTAATTTAATGCAGAACTTGCCCGGAGGTTCTATGCTTTCGGTGAGATTATCTGCAACAGCAATTGAAAAATATTTGAATGCTGATGTTTCCATAGCGGCCATTAACGGTCCACAACTTTGCGCGATAGCTGGTCCGAGCGAATTAATTAATACTATTCAGAACCAATTAGAAAAAGATGAAGTAATCTGCAAGCCATTATTTACTTCACATGCATTCCATTCTCCTATGATGGATCCAATTGTTGGGCCTTTTGCTGATGCTATGCGATCAATAACTTTAAATGCTCCTACAATTCCAATACTTAGTACAGTAACTACAGAATGGTTACAAGAAAAAGAGGCAACCGATCCAATGTATTGGGCAAATCATCTTCGATCAACTGTAAAGTTTGCTGATGGAATTAAATCATTATGGAAGGATCATCCCAATTATGTTATGTTGGAATTGGGGCCACGAAATACTGCAACTACCTTAGCACGACAACAATCTATTGACCCAAAATCACAAAAAGCTATTCCATCCTTAGGGGATTCGGCGGTAAATGATTCAGAATGGATATCAATGTTATCAGCTATTGGGCAGCTTTGGTTAACTGGGATTGAAATTGATTGGAACAGCTTTTATGCTCTAGAAAAACGTATGCATATTCCTTTGCCTGTTTATCCCTTTGAGCACACTCGATATTGGCTCGATCCACCTCAACAAATTTCCATTCCAACAACTTCACAAGAATATCATTCAACTAGTATAATTTCAGCCACCGATCAAAAAGATCAAGAATTAACAACAACAATGAGTAATCGCAAAGAAAATCTGATCACAGAAATTCGTGATATTCTAGAAGATTCTTCTGGAATAGAAATGGGTGGAGCGGATCCTAATTCTTCCTTTATTGAATTAGGATTAGACTCCTTATTTTTAACGCAGATAGCCCTAACATTGAGTAAAAAATATGGGACAAAAATTACATTCCGACAACTTAATGAAGACCTTTCATCTTTAGAAAGTATTGCACAGTATTTAGATCAACAGCTTCCAAAAGAAAATATTACAGCATCAAAACCCTTAGCTCAAGAAGGAGTAAAACAAAGCAACGGTACACAGCCATTGATACAACCGAATAGTCAGGGTGGCGATATGCAATGGTTAATTCAACAACAAATGCAAATTATGCAAGAGCAGTTGAAAATGATGTCTGGCCAAACAAATAACAATTCGATAGCTTCTGTTTCACCTTCTCCAAATAAATTAAACATAGTTTCAAAAGATTTAACTATTAGTGCTGAAGAGCATCAAGAATTAAAAAAGCCATTTGGAGCAATTGCTCGAATCGAAAAAGTAATAACTAATCAGTTTACAGAAAAGCAAGAAAAGTGGTTATCTGCATTTATTACTGCTTATACTTTAAAAACAAAAAAATCAAAAGAATATACACAAGAGCATCGTTCACATCTTGCTGATCCTCGAGTTGTAACTGGATTTAGACCTGCAATAAAAGAGCTAATTTATCAACCTGTTGTAAACCGTTCCCTTGGATCAAGAATTTGGGATATTGATGGCAACGAATATGTGGATGTATTAAATGGATTTGGTTCGAACATGTTTGGGCACAATCCACCTTTCATTGTTAGTGCTATTGAGGAGCAGTTGAGTAAAGGATATGAATTAGGTCCTCAACATGAGTTGGCTGGAGAGGTTGCAAAACTTATTTGTGAGTTTACAAATTTTGATCGAGCAGGGTTTTGCAATACTGGTTCAGAAGCTGTTTTAGGAGCGATGCGAATTGCAAGAACAGTAACAGGAAGATCCACCATTATTAGTTTTAACGGATCATACCATGGCATCAATGATGAGGTTATTTTAAGAGGATCAAAAAAATTAAAATCTATTCCAGCTGCAGCGGGTATTATGCCGGAGGCAGTACAAAACATGTTAGTTCTTGACTATGGAACACCCGAAGCTTTAGAAATTATTAGAAATCATGCTCATGATATTGCTGCCGTACTTGTTGAGCCTGTTCAAAGTAGACGTGCTGATTTTCATCCTGTAGATTTCTTGAAAGAAGTTCGTAAAATAACGGAACAAGCAGGGGCGTTACTCATCTTTGATGAAGTAATTACTGGGTTTAGAATTTCGCAAGGTGGTGCACAAGCTTTTTATAATATCAAAGCTGATTTAGGTACCTATGGTAAAATTGTTGGTGGTGGAATGCCGATAGGAGTTATAGCTGGAAAAAAAGAATACATGGATTCGCTTGATGGCGGATTCTGGCAATTTGGGGATAATTCGGTGCCAGAAGTTGGAGTTACTTATTTTGCTGGAACATTTGTTCGTCATCCGTTTGCTCTTGCCGCAGCTAAAGCATCGCTTCTGCATATGCAAGAAATAGGAGAGGCACTTCAAGAGAAATTAAATCAAATGACAGCTTCTTTAGAAAAAGAAATTAACGACTATTGTCATCAAATAAAAGTGCCCTTTCACATAGTACATTTTGGTTCTCTCTTTAAACCAAAATATGATAGCGACATGCCAAATATTGATTTACTTTATTGCATGTTACGTTACAAAGGAGTTCATATTTATGATGGTTTCCCTTGTTTTTTAACTGAAGGACATAGTAATGAGGATGTATTGTTTATTGCTAAACAATTTAAAGATTCTCTTCGTGAATTAGTAGAATTGGAATTGATTCCTGGAGAAATTAATCCCTCTCAAAAACAAATTTATAGTAATGGGAATGGAAACGGAAAATCTAATGGGCAACATAACGAACACCCTCCCGTAGAAGGAGCAATGTTAGGAAAGAACCCTGATGGAACTCCGGGTTGGTTTATTTCAGATCCGGATAGGCCTGGCAAGTATTTAAAAGTTAATTTTAACTAATATTATTTTAAAAATGGAATTATTAAAACAGAAGTTTTTGTTAGAGCAGGTCGATTTTGACCCTTTTGCTCCACTTCCTTTATTTGTACCATCAACCGAATCTCAAAGAGAAATTTTTGTTTCTGTAAAATTGGGTGGAAAAGCCGCTAACTGTGCTTATAATGAATCCGTTTGTTTCAATTTTAATGGGCACCTTGATATTAAAGTATTACAAAAGGCATTTAATCAAGTAATAATTCGACACAGTGCTTTAAGAGCAAAATTCAGTGAAGATGGTACTCAAATATTTTTTTTAGAAAAATTGGAAGCTCCATTTGTAATTACAGATATTTCCTCTCAAACTGAAGAGCAACGAATAAGCAAAGTAAATTCAGTAAAAAAACAGGAAGTTTATGATGAATTTGATTTAGAAAATGGACCATTAATTCGTGCTAAAGTTTTAATTATTAACGAACAAACGCATTTGTTTATCGTTACTTGTCATCATATAGTTTGTGATGGGTGGTCGCTAAGTTTATTACTTCAGGATTTAGGCAAGATCTATTCTGCTTATGTTGAACATAAAATTCCAGAACTAGAGCCTGCTAATGATTTTCTTGATTTTGCCCAAGCCCAAGAAGTTTATAAAAACAGTATCAATTATGCTGGCACTGAGGCTTTTTGGTTAAAACAATTTGAACAAGAGGTTCCTCAATTGAACTTCCCAACGGATAAAACAAGACCCATCTTTAGAACCTTTAATGCAAACAGAATTGATGTTCCGGTTCCATCCCAGATAGTTGCCGACCTTCGTAATCTTGCTAAAAAAAATAATACAAGTTTTGTTACCTTAATGATTAGTATTTTCGAGACCTTTCTCTATAAAGTAACAGGGCAAAAAGAACTTGTTGTTGGAATGCCTTCGTCGGGGCAAAGTGCTGATGGATTGTATAATTTAGTTGGACATTGTGTTAATTTATTGCCTTTAAGATCTAGTTTAGATCCTCAAAAACCCTTTCTAGAGTATTTAAAAGAGAGGCGAGGGTATCTATTCGATGCTTTTGACCATCAACAGTTTACCTTTGGAAACTTGGTAAGAAAATTAAATGTAAACAGAGATCCATCGAGAATACCATTAATTCCCGTTGTATTTAACGTTGATATTGGATTTACTGAGGGTTTTAAGTTTAATGATCTTAACTTTGACTTCTCAACAAACCCTCGCTTTTTTGAAAATTTCGAAATATTTCTGAACGCTTCTGGAAACGGGAATAATTTATTATTAGAATGTACTTACAATATTGATTTATTTGAAACATCGATGATAGAATTGCGAATGCAAGAATTCATCTTTGTAATGCAACAAATAATAAACGATTCTACTCTTCAGATAGCCAAGATTTCTGCCATGACAATAAAAGAACAGAGTGTAGTTGATACTCTGAATATGAGTACCCAAAGTTATCCTAAAGACATGGGTATTCATGAACTCTTTTCTGTAAAAGCAGGTGAACTTCCTGATCAGATTGCTACTTCTAGTAGCTTGAATTCCTATACTTATAGCCAAGTTGATCGTTTATCTAGTGCTTTGGCTGGTGAATTACAAAAAAGGGGGGTTCGCGAAGGGAATTTTGTTGGGGTATGTCTTCCTCGAATTGTTGAATTACCTCTTGTGTTATTAGCTATTTTGAAAACTGGTGCAGCATATGTTCCACTTGACCCAGGGTTCCCTGCTGATCGTTTAAGATTAATGCTCGACGACTCTCAAGCATCATTAGTTATTACTACTGAAAAACTTTCAACAGAACTAGAATTAAATAAAGAAAATGCAATTTTATTTGACCCTAATGAATTAGCTAAATTACCTTCAGATACTTTTCAACCTGTAAAATTCAACACTGAACAATTAGCTTATGTTTTATATACTTCAGGTTCTACAGGAAAGCCGAAAGGTGTTATGGTAAAACATAGTGGAGTAATAAATTTAATGCATGATTTAAAATCTGAATTTAATTTACTTCCTGAAGATACTTTACTCGCCATTACTACAATATCATTTGATATTTCTGTACTTGAATTATTTTTACCGCTACTAAGTGGATCACGTGTACATATTGCAACACGTGAGCAAGCAATGGATGCAGCATGGCTTGATAAAACAATACAAGAGTTACCGATAACTTATCTGCAAGGAACGCCTGCAACATGGGAGTTGCTATTAATCTCAGGATGGAAAGGCGCAAAAAATTTAAATGTATTAAGCGGAGGGGAAGCTTTAAGGATAGAACTTGCTGAACTATTATTTAAAAATAATTTATCCGTTTGGAATTTATATGGCCCAACAGAAACTACCATTTGGTCAACAATTAAAAAAGTTACAGAAGCTGATTTAAAATCTACTCGAAATGGTGGAATTAGTATTGGTAAACCTATTGCGAATACCTTGTTATATATTGTTGATGAATTCGGACAACAATGCCCATTAGGTGTAGCTGGTGAATTATGGATTGGAGGTGATGGTGTTTCCTCTGGTTACCTCAATCGACCTGAATTAAATATTGAAAAATTTATTGAAAATCCTTTTGCAAAAGGGATGATTTATAAAACGGGGGATCGAGTAACCATTGATCTAGAAGGAAATATTCATTTCCTAAACCGTTTGGATCATCAAGTAAAAATTCGTGGTTATAGAATTGAACTTGGTGAAATTGAAGCTACATTAAATAAAGTACCAGGAATACGCCAAGGAGTTGTTGTTACTCGACAAAGTCGTTCTGGAGACAATTTTCTTGCAGCATATTTTATTGCAGAAACAAATGGTGTAAAAGTTCCTAAAATTGAATTGCAGAAAAATTTAATTACCTCTGCACGTGCAGGCATGTCATCCTTTTTGCCAGATTACATGATTCCTACTGCTTGGATGCTTTTGGATAAATTTCCACTTACTCCAAATGATAAAATAGATCGTAAAGCATTACCAGATCCTCAAGTTAATCATGAACAATTAAGAAATACTATTTCAGAAGAATCTTTCTCAAAGACTGAAAAAATTATTGTTGATGTTTGGAAACAGATTCTAAACATTCATGAAATTTCTCTTGATGATGATTTCTTCAAATTAGGAGGACACTCCTTACTGGCAGTAAGAATGATGGTGGATCTTGAACATCTTACTGGTATAAAATTACCATTAGCCGTTTTATTTACTAATCCAACAATTGGAGCATTAAGTAAATTATATGATACGCCCCCAGAAGATTTAGTATGGAATCCTTTGGTAATAATTAAAGAAACGGGTACACGTAAACCATTATATTTTGCTCATGGAATAAGCGGAAATGTTTTTAAGTATCACGCCCTTGCACAACTTTTAAATCCTGATCAACCTAGTTATGGCTTACAAGCAATTGGTTTAAATGGAAAGGATGAACCTCTTTCAGTAATGAAAGATCTTGCCGCTTATCATGTGAAAGAAATTATGGCATTTCAACCGGAAGGACCTTATTCACTAGCGGGAGGATCCTTTGGTGGATACCTTGCATATGAGATGGCATTACAATTAAGAGCAAAGGGAAAAGAAGTAAGCTACTTGTGTTTATTTGACTTAGATGCTGCCTCTGAGCTTGAGTTTTTATCAAATGGGAAAAAACAAATAAAAAGTGCACAACTATTTGCTGAAAGGTTTGTGAAAAGAGCAATGAATTTTATTAGTTCAGATAAAGAAGATCGACAAAAATATTTAGCAGCAAAACTACGTAACAAAAGTAAACAAGGAGGACGAAATATCGATGATGATCTTGAATCTTGGCTTGATAAACATGAAATGGTTGAATTAATTGGAGAAGAATCAGCTGACTATTTTCGTAAAATTGAAGAAGCCTGCTATAAGGCAATGGCTGATTATAAAATAGAAAAAAGTGACCTAGACATAACGCTTATTCGCGCTCAAGAAGGTTATTTTAACAATACCTATTCACATGATTTAGGATGGAATCATTTTACAAGTGGTAAAGTAAATGTGCACATTGTACCAGGAGATCACAATTCAATTTTCTGGGAACCTAACGTTGTACAACTTGCGAATACTGTTGAAAAATCGTTACCGAAATTTAATAAAAAATAATTTAAAAAAATTCAAACTGAATAATCAAAGCGCAATAAGAGTTATCTTAAAAAAATGATACAATATTCAATATCTTATGATTCAATAAATATTAAACAATGTATTAATCCTATTAATAAATAATTTAGTAAACAATATTACTTTCGATTTCCTTGAAGGTAAAGTAATCATTCATGAAAACAAAAGAGGCAAGTGTATTAGACACACTAAATAGTACGGTAAAGAAATATCCCTTAAATATTGGGATTCACGAAGTATTCTCAGAGACAGCAAAAGTGTTTCCTGATCGCATTGCCACGTCAAGTAGCATAGGTAGTTATACTTATAAAGAGTTAGATCATTTTTCAAATGTACTTGCATCACAATTACAACAAAGAGGAATCAAACGTGGAGATTATGTAGGAGTATGTTTACCAAGAATAGTTGAATTACCAATGGTATTGCTAGCTATTATAAAAGCTGGCGCTGCTTATGTTCCTCTTGATCCTACGTTTCCTGCTGATAGATTAAGAATGATGTTGGATGATTCGCAAGCTCCAATTGTCATTTCTATAGAGAAAATTGCCAACGATCTAGGACTAACATCTGATAAGGTTTTAATATTTGATATTGACAGTATAAAAAATCAGACCTCTGATTTATTTCAAGCAGTTCCTGTAATTGAAAACCAATTAGCTTACGTATTATACACATCAGGATCAACTGGAAAGCCGAAAGGAGTTATGGTAAAACATAACGGTATAATTAATTTGTTAAAATATTTTATAACGCTTTTTGAAGTAAAACCTGAAGATACATTATTAGCTATTTCAACAATTTCATTTGACATATCAGTACTTGAATTCTTTTTGCCATTGTTTAGTGGAGCCCGTGTTCATCTTGCAACTAAAGAGCAGGCACTAGATGCAGTATGGTTAAATAAAACAATTGAAGAATTTCCTATAACATTTTTACAAGGAACGCCAACAACATGGGAAATACTTTTAGCTTCTGGATGGAAAGGTTCAAAGCAATTAAATATTTTATGTGGTGGTGAAGCTTTACGTGCCGAATTAGCAAGAAAATTATACGGAATTAATAAATCAATTTGGAATTTATATGGCCCTACCGAAGTTTCTATTTGGTCAACGATAAAACGAATTGATGAAAACGACTTTAATAATGTTATAAATGGTGGTTTAAGCATCGGGAAACCTGTTGCAAATACATTATTATATATTGTTGATGAGCATGGCAATCCTTCTCCTTTTGGTGAACCTGGAGAACTATGGATAGGTGGAGATGGCGTATCAATAGGCTATTTAAACAGACCTGAATTAAATGTGAATAGCTTTACTCCTAATCCATTCGCTGAAGGAATAGTTTACCGTACTGGCGATCGTGTTACTATAAATTCAGAAGGCAATTTACATTTCCTTAATCGTATAGATCTTCAAGTAAAAATTCGAGGATTTAGGATAGAGCTTGGTGAAGTGGAAGCAGCATTGAATAAAACTCCGGGCATTCGTCAAGGTGTTGTTGTAGCTAAAACAGGTCATACAGGAGATGACTATCTAGCCGCTTACTTTATTGCAGAACCTAGTGAGAAACCTATTCCAAAAATAGATTTACAGAAAAACTTGATAGCTGCAGCACGTGAGTGCATGGCTAGTTTTTTGCCTGAATATATGTTGCCCAATACCTTTATGCTATTGGATAAATTTCCGTTAACACCAAATGCAAAAATTGATCGTAAAATTTTACCAGATCCTTTTCTTGGAACTAGTACAAATAACAATTCCACTTCAAATATAGAATATAATAAAACCGAAAAAATAATTGCTGATGTTTGGAAATTAATTTTAAATGTTAATGAAATTTCTCTTGACGATGATTTCTTTTTATTAGGAGGACATTCGCTATTAGCAGTACGGATGATGGTCGATTTAGAAAGAACTATAGGTGTAAAACTTCCACTTGCGGTACTATTTACAAATCCAACCATTCGAAAGCTAAGTAAATTATATGATTCTCCTATTGATGAATTAGTTTGGAATCCATTGGTAACCATTAAGAGTTCAGGAACTCGTAATCCAATTTATTTTGCACATGGAATTAGTGGGAATGTTTTTAAGTATTATGAATTAGCTCAACTTCTAGATGCCGATCAACCGAGCTATGGTTTACAGGCAGTAGGTTTAAATGGGATTGATAAGCCACTTTCTACCATGAAAGAAATTGCAGCCTATCATGTTAAAGAAATTAGGTTATTTCAACCGAATGGTCCTTATGCGCTTGCAGGTGGTTCGTTTGGTGGTTTCTTAGCCTATGAAATGGCGTTGCAATTAAGAGCATTGGGTCAAGAAGTTAATTTCTTGTGTTTATTTGATGTAGAATCACTCTCTGAACTTTCCTTTTTACCTCCTGTAAGAAAACAAATTAAGGCAGCACAATTATTTGTACAACGCTTTGTTAAACGAGCTTTTACATTAATTGCATCTGATAAAGCAGATCGAAAAAAATATCTTCAACAGAAACTACAATCAAAAAATTCAATAGGTGGAGAAAATGAAAAGGATGATTTAGAATCATGGTTGGATAAGCATAAAATGGTTGAATTGATTGGAGAAGAATCGGCAGCAAATTTTAGAAACATTGAAGAGGCATGTTATAAGGCAATGGTTAATTATAAAATTGGAAAATACGACGGTGATATAATTCTTATAAGAGCACAGGAAGGCTTTTTTAATAATACCTACTCTAATGAATTAGGATGGCAACATTTCACTACTGGAAAGGTTGATGTTCGTGTGGTTCCAGGGGATCATAATTCTATTTTCTGGGAGCCTAACGTTTTAGATCTTTCTAAAGTGGTAGATAGCATTTTAAAAGATATTGTTAAATAAAATGTTATTATCTGATTTGAATATTTCACCATATGAAGCAGATGGGTATGATCCTTTACAATATGATCCTCATTTAGAATTAATTGTTGTAATTGTTAAGTTTAATTATTCAAATAAAATTTCGTTTAACTTACTTGAGAATGAAATTGTTTTAGCAAAAAAATATTATCATGCTAAAGATCAATATTCTTATTCACTTCGACATCACCTATTGAATACTTGGATAAGTCAGTTTACGAATGTTCCAATTGATCAATTAAGTTTTAATAGGAATAACTCAGGGAAAAAATATTTAGAGGGGTTTCCAATCCATTTTAATATCAGTAAATCAAATGAATACTTAGCGTTTGCATTTGGCCCTATTGAACTAGGAATAGATATTGAATCTAAAAAGGATATTACTTCCTATATGCCGATTGTTAATCAACATTTTCATCAACAAGAAAAAGAGTTGTTAAAAGAGGATTCATCAATAAAAAATTTCTTTACTATTTGGACACGAAAAGAAGCCCTAATAAAAGCAAGTGGAAAAGGAATAAATGATGATCTTAAATTGATTGACACCCTATCAGAAGGACAAGAATTTAACTCCAAAAATTACATTTTAAACACTTATTTTTCAGATGAATTTTTAGTGAGTCTAGCATATGAAAGTAATTATTACGGTCCAATTAATCTCTGTACCTATAACATAATTGAATGTTGAACGTTATTAAATAACTGAATGGATAAAATAGGCAGAAAATTTACAACCGAATTACAGCGAATTAAGCAATAATTATGTAAGATTGTCGTCTTAACGAAATAAGTAATAGTATTCTTTATCGTAAACTTATAGTCATCAATAAAATATCTTAATTAATCAGAGCGAAAAAACTGATTAGTCTTAATAAAAAACATGAAACTAAAATTAAATTTAAAATCACTTTCTCTTATAGTGGGAGTAGCAATTTGTTTGAATTTTCAACAAGCAAAAGCGCAAAGTACAGAGCAAGGTCAGAAATTAGATGCGCTATTAAACATGATCAATTATGCATATGTTGATTCAGTTGATCAGAAAAAAATATCAGAAGATGCAATAAGAGCATTATTAAAAGAATTAGATCCTCACTCTATCTATATTTCAGCTGATGATTTAAAAGAAACGAATGAACCATTGGTAGGAAAATTTGAAGGTGTCGGAATCCAATTCAATATTTTAGAAGATACGATTATGGTTACTGCAACTATTACTGGTGGTCCTTCTGAAAAATTAGGAATTCGTGCTGGTGATCGCATTGTAACTATCGATGATGTGAATGTTGCTAAGATTGGAATTAAAAACAATGACGTACTAAAAAAATTACGAGGTGATAAGGGTACTAAAGTAAAAGTTGGCATTGCTCGTCGTGGTACTGCTGAACTAATTCCTTTCACTATTACGCGTGATAAAATTCCATTGTATAGTGTAGATGCTACTTACATGGCAACACCTACAATTGGGTATATTAAAATTAGCAAATTCGCTGATACAACAGTTGATGAATTTAAAGATGCTATGGCAAAACTGAAAGAGCAAGGAATGAAAAGTATTATTCTTGACTTAACAGGAAATGGCGGAGGATATCTTAATCGTGCTATTGAACTTGCTGATGAGTTTCTACCTAGTGGAAAACGTATCGTTTATACGGAAGGAAGAAATTCCGTTCGCCAAGATTCATATGCTACAGCTACTGGTGGATTTGAAACTGGAAAAGTAATTGTACTTGTTGATGAATCATCAGCTTCGGCTAGTGAAATTGTTACAGGTGCGTTACAAGATTGGGACCGTGCATTAGTAATTGGTCGTAGAACATTTGCGAAAGGATTAGTTCAAAAACCATTTCCGTTACCTGATGGATCAGCAGTTCGCCTTACCATAGCGCGTTATCATACTCCTTCTGGAAGGTGCATACAAAAACATTATGAGCCAGGTGATGAAAATTACGAAATGGATTTAAGCAATCGTTTTACTCACGGAGAATTATACAGTGCCGATAGTATTAAGTTTATTGATTCTTTAAAATACAATACAAATGCTGGTCGTATTGTTTACGGTGGCGGTGGTATTATGCCTGATGTTTTCATTCCTTTGGATACAAGCAATAGCAGCAAATATTATGATAATTTAAGAAGAGAAGGTTTGCTAAATGATTTCACTTTAAGTTATGTAGATGATAATCGTGCAGATTTATTAAAATCGTATGCTGACGTTTATGCCTTTAAGAAAAACTTTACAATTACTGATGAAATAATGGGTAAATTTATGGCTGCAGCAGACAAGAAAAATGTGAAGAAAGATGAGAAAGGATATGCGACATCTGAGAAATTAATAAAGACTCAACTTCGCGCATTAATTGCTCGCGACTTATGGAATTCAAATGCGTATTATGTTATCATAAATGATATCAATCCGTTTTTAACAAAAGCATTACAATCATTCGATGATAATACTTTTGAGAAAATGAAGATTGCTGGGAAATAAACATTAATCTAAATACTACCCCTGAAGTCTGACGAATGTCTGTACTTCAGGGTTTTTTATTATCAATCCTTCGAAAAATAATCTCCGCTTTGATACACTCCTGTTTCAAATTTTACAATTTGCATTAATAAATCGTTTGCTAATGAGCTTGCGCCAAAGCGGAACCAGTCAGGGTTTAACCAAGCTTCGCCTAAAGTTTCTTTTACAACAACTAAATAGTGAAGTGCTAGTTTTGCTGTTGCAATTCCTCCCGCAGGTTTCATCCCAATCATCTTTCCTTCTTTGTAATAAAAATCACGAATAGCTTCTAACATCACTAAAGTGACTGGTAGTGTTGCCGCTGGTTGCACT
Source organism: Bacteroidota bacterium (assembly GCA_031423735.1). Classification (GTDB taxonomy): domain Bacteria; phylum Bacteroidota; class Bacteroidia; order AKYH767-A; family OLB10; genus JANXSD01. Next base: position 18,891 of record JANPGA010000063.1, read on the forward strand.
TTGCCTGTTGATGTTTTTATAAAATCAGCGCCGGCATACATTGCCAAATCAGAAGCACGACGAACATTATCTAATGTACTTAATTCTCCAGTTTCTAAAATTACTTTTAAGTGAGCATGTCCACATGCTTCTTTTACTGCAGCTATTTCATCGAACACATAATTATAATCGCCTTGTAAAAAATGTCCACGAGAAATTACCATATCAATTTCATCAGCCCCTTCGTTCACGGCATATTTTGTTTCTTCTAATTTCACTTTACGTGTACTCATTCCACTTGGAAAGGCAGTAGCAACGGAAGCAACTTTAACTCCACTGTTTCCTAATGCCTCTTTAGCAATCTTCACCATGTTTGGATATACACATACAGCAGCAGCCGATGGTAAGTCAGGCATAGCATCATGCGGACGAATTGCTTTCGCAC